>DATIEQ010000331.1:0-2433 GCA_035455665.1 Gammaproteobacteria bacterium
ACCCGAGAGACGGAATACCATGCGTGACCCGTCGCTCGTGAACACACGCACACCCTGATTGCGGCTCACGCTCCCGTCCACCGGGTCCGTGTAGCTGAAGCTATCCGCCGAGGCGATCACGGTGACGCCCAGCGTCCGCCCGGCAAGCCCCGTCACGCTGTTCTCCAGGTCCCGCATCACCGCCGTTGCGCGCTCCACGTCGGTGATGAAGTAATCCTCCCGCTGGAAGAAATCCCGGCCGTAGTCCCGCCAATGCTTGTGCAGGATGACGTCCAGGGGCTCGGCGCGCACGGCGAGCAGGTTGAGCCAGAACAGCACCGCCCACAGTCCGTCCTTCTCGCGCGCGTGATCGCTGCTGGTGCCGAAGCTCTCCTCGCCGCAGAGCGTCACCTTGCCCGCGTCCAGCAGGTTGCAGAAGAACCTCCAGCCGGTGGGTGTCTCGTAACAGGGGATGCCGAGCTTCGCGGCCACCCGGTCCACAGCGCGGCTCGTGGGCATGGAGCGGGCGAGGCCGGCCAAACCGCGCCGGTAACCGGGGACGAGCCCGACGTTGGCCGCCAGCACCGCCAAGCTGTCGCCGGGCGAGACCACAATTCCGGGACCCAGGATCATGTTGCGGTCGCCGTCGCCGTCGGAGGCGGCGCCGAAATCAGGAGCGGCCGTGCCTGTGAAGAGACCGACTAGCTCGGCTGCATCGTGCGGGTTTGGATCCGGGTGGCAGCCGCCGAAGTCGGGCAGGGGCTCGCCGTGGAGCACCGTGCCTGTGGGTGCCCCCAGGCGTCGTTCCAGGATCTCGGTCGCGTAGGGACCGGTGATCGCGTGCATGGCGTCATAGCGCATGCGGAAACCGCCGCTGAGGAGCGCGCCCATGCGCTCAAAATCGAAACACCGTTCCATGACCCCGGCGTAGTGGCGCACCGGATCCACGATCTCCACCTCCATGTCGCCGAGCCTATGGGTGCCGATCCTGCCCAATTCCAACGTCGTGTCCGTCAGGGTCGAATACCCGGTGATGGCGAGGCTGCGCTTGTAGATGGCGTCGGTGAGCGCCTCCGACGCTTGACCGCCGTTCGCCACGTTGAACTTGATGCCGAAGTCGCCGTCGGGACCGCCGGGATTGTGGCTCGCCGTGAGGATGAAGCCACCCGCGGCTCCGACCGCCGGGATGAGCAGCGATGCCGCGGGGGTGGAGAGCAGACCGTCCTTGCCGACGACGCAGCGCTTCACGCCGTTCGCGGCGGCCATGCGCAAGAGCACGCCCAGGGCCTCGCGGTTGAAATAGCGGCCGTCTCCGCCTGCGACCATCACACCGCCTTTGAGCGCGGGCCAGGTGTCGAACACCGACTGGATGAAGTTCTCGAGGTAGTGGGGCTCGCGGAAACGGGCGACCGGTTTGCGCAGCCCGGCGGTACCGGGCTTCTGGTCGTCGAAGGGGCGGGTGGCGACAGCGTGAACCAACATCATGCCTCCGTCACGCCACATTGCCAAGCCTGCCGGCGCGGAGGCCTATGATATAGTGCCGCCATGTTCGTCGAAACCATCGAACAGCGTGTGCGTCTGGTGCGGCCCCGCAGCTTCGCCGGCTTGATGACGCTCTACGAAAGCAACCACACGCGCTTGAAGCAGCTCCTCGGCAACCTGCGACGAGTCCCCGCTGACAGCGCTTCCTCCAGCCCCGCCGACCTGCCGCTCCATCTCCACGTCCATTCCCGTAGCCGCTACACCACCGACCTGCACATGACTTATTGGTTTCAGGAACATGACCGCTCCGTGGCGGATCCGGACCTCCTGCTGCGCATCTATCACGACGCCCGCCTGGTGGAAGCCCTCAGCTGCGCCGATGCACCGCGGCATGCGGCCCTGCGCAGCCTCTGGCGCGTGGCCGCCAACGGCATGGAACAGCGCTGGAACCTCAATATCCTGCTCAACAAGTGGCTCGAGTTCTGCCTCGATAACCGCCACGCCTTCCGCCCACTCGATCCGAATCTCCCCCGCTGAACCCCGTGCGCCGCGGCGCACGCTTAGCATCCAAATTATGTCCCCAACGGGCATGCCTGCCGTGCGGTTATGGCAAGATTGTCGCGATGCACGGATGGGCGCCCCTGCGCGCCGCGGGAGACTCTGAGTGGCGGCGATCTTCAAGAAGCGTGAGCCGAAGCTCGGCAACGGGCCCGCGGAAGCGGACGCCGTATCGCCTCATTCACTGGTCGAGATCTTCCAGAACCGCAACACGCTGAAACGCGAGCTCGACCAGGCCGTGGCGGAACGGGACGTGCTGCGCGGCGACGTGGAGAGCCTGCGCAAGCGCCACGATGAGCTACAGCGGCAGTTGCAGAACCTGGAGCAGATGCTCTCCGACCCGGAGAAGGGCCAGAGCGCCATCCTCTATTACCGCCTGCGTGCGGTCTGGGAGACCTGCCGGCAGCAGGTCCG
>DATIEQ010000332.1:0-3582 GCA_035455665.1 Gammaproteobacteria bacterium
CGCGGGCCGCGCAGGGGCTCGGCCACGCCGTATTTCACGTCGGCACGGGCCTTGGGCATGTCCCATTTGGCAGTGGAAATTGCTGTCGTGTTCGTCGCTCCCGGCATCCTGCCTCCCGCGACATTCGCACGTCCCTGTGCATTGCGCACGTCGTCGGCGGTGACGGTATCGTTCTTGCCGGTGGCTTCCACATCCGTGAGATCCACCCCCAGCTGCTTCGCCAGGATGCGGACCGAGGGCAGCGCCTTGACGCGCGCCGGGTCCTTCTTCTGTTTCTTGCGGATGATGGCGGTCTCGGCCACCACGGCGTTGCCGGTGGGCACGGCACCCACCACGGTGCCGCTGTCTTCCTCGATGGGCTGGGTTTGCTTGGCGGCGGGAACCGAGGCTGCCGTGGGTTTGGCTGCCGGAGCAGCGGCGCCGCCCTCTATATCGAAATCCACCAGGGCGGAATGAGTGGGGATGATGTCGCCGGCCTTGCCGTGGAGCTTGGCGATCCTGCCCGCCCAGGGGGAGGGCACATCCACCACGGCCTTGGCGGTCTCGACGGACAAGAGCGGCTGGTCCACCTTGACCACGTCGCCTTCCTTCACGTGCCAGCTGACGATCTCCGCTTCCTGCAGGCCTTCGCCCAGATCCGGGAGGTTGAACGTCTTCATCGATTAAGCCTCCAGCACCTTGCGGATGCCCTTGACCACGCGTTCCACGCTCGGCATGTAATCATGCTCCAGCTTGAAGAGCGGCATGGGTATGTCATAACCCGTGACGCGGCCGATGGGCGCCTTCAGGGAATAGATGGCCTTCTCGGCCACGGTGGCGGCGATCTCCGCGCCCACGCCGCAGTTGCGCGGCGCCTCGTGCACGATCACCAGGCGGCCGGTCTTCTCCACCGACTCCAGGATGGTGTCGAAGTCGATGGGCGCGACGGTGGCGAGATCGATCACATCGCAGCTGATGCCTTCTTCGCCGAGCTTCGCGGCGGCCTGCAGGGTCTCGTGGACCATGGCGCCCCAGGAGACCAGGGTCACGTCCTCGCCTTCGCGCAACACGAAGCAGGTGTCGAGCGGGAGGGCCTTGCCGTCATCCTCCACTTCCGCCTTGTTCAGGCGATAGAGGCGCGTCGGCTCCAGGAACACCACCGGATCCGGGTCGCGGATGGCGGCGAGCAGCAGGCCGTAGGCACGGGAGGGGGAGGAGGGCATCACGGTGCGGATGCCCGGCATGTGGGCGAACAGCGCTTCGTTGCTCTCGGAATGGTGTTCCGGTGCGTGGATGCCGCCGCCCGAAGGTGCGCGCAGCACCATGGGTACGTGCAGGCGGCCGCGGGTGCGGGTGCGCAGGCGGCCGGCGTGGTTGATCATCTGGTCCACGGTGGGATAGATGAATCCGGAGAACTGGATCTCGGCCACCGGCTTCATGCCCTGGGCGGCCATGCCGATGGAGATGCCGGCGATGAGCGCCTCCGCCAGCGGCGTGTCCATCACCCGCTCCTTGCCGAAGCGCTGCTGCAGGCCGGCGGTGGCGCGGAACACGCCGCCGTTCAGGCCCACGTCCTCGCCCAGCACCACCACGGAAGGATCCTTCTCCATCTCGTGGGCCATCGCCATGGTGATGGCTTCGACCATCGTCACCTTAGCCATGGTGGGAGCCCTCCTCCACGGCCTCTTCGCGCTGGGCGACGAGGGCCTCCGGCAGGTTGGCGAACATGTGGTTGAACATGCTCTCCACCGGCGGCTTGCCGGCTTCCTTATATAGCTTCACTTCGGCGTCGACGCGCTCGGCGCATTCCGCCAGCAGGGCGTCCTCCTTCTTCTGGTCCCAGGCGCCGCTGTCCATCAGGTACTTGCGGATGCGGAGCAGGGGCTCCTTCTTCCACTCGCCTTCCACCTCGCCCTTGGGGCGGTAACGAGTGGCGTCGTCCGCCGTGGTGTGATCGTGGAGGCGGTAGGTGAGCGCCTCGACGAGGGTCGGGCCCTTGCCGGCGCGCGCCTTCTCCAGCGCTTTCTCCATCACGTCGCGCACCGCGATGATGTCGTTGCCGTCCACCTGAATGCCTTCGATGCCGCCGGCCACGGCCTTCTGCGCCAGGGTCTCGCAGGCGGTCTGGGCCGAGAGCGGCACCGAGATGGCCCACTTGTTGTTCGCCACCACGAACACCACCGGCAGCTGCCAGGCGCCGGCGCAGTTGATGGCCTCGTAGTAGTCGCCCTGGGAGGTGCCGCCGTCGCCGATGACGGTCACCGCCGCGCGCTTCTCCTTGCGCAGCTTGAAGGCGGTGGCGGCGCCGGCCGCGTGGTGATACTGGGTGGCGATGGGCACGCACCAGGCGAAGTCGTGCTTGGGGCCCGAGAAGTTGTTGCCGCGCTCGTCGCCGCCCCAGAACAGCAGCACCTCGTGGGGCTGCACGCCGCGGTAGAACTGGGTGCCGTACTCGCGGTACATGGGGAAGAAGGCGTCTTCCTGCTTCATGGCGGCGCCGATGCCCACGTGGGTGGCTTCGTGGCCGAGGCAGGAGGCGTAAGTGCCCAGCTGGCCGGTGCGCTGCAGCGCGATGGCCTTGGTGTCGAAGACCCGCACGAAGGTCATCGCGCGGTACATCTTGAGGAGTTCCTCCTTGTCCTTGGCGAACTTGGGGAGTTCCTTCTGCACGAGCTTGGCTTCGTGGTCGAGGTACTGCTGGTACTTGATCTCGAACGTGGCGGCGGTCTTCAAGGCTTCTGCTCCTGGAAAGCCGCCCGGGGCGCTCTGGACCCCTTAGGGATGGGGTGGTCCGGGCCCGCCGGCGGGGAGTGCTTATATATAGAGTCGAAAAGGTCCGCCCTCGGGGCCGCAGGGCCCCAAGGGCGGGCCGCAATTATACATGAGGGGGGCCGCCCGCCCGCCGGGCCCAAGGCGGCCCTCGGGTAGAATGCCCGGATTCCGCGCGCTCCCAAGCGCTTCCCGAGGCAGCCATGAGCGGCAACAAGCGCGACCTGGAAAAAGGTATCTATACCGACCTGAAGGGCCGGGAGACCTATTCCGGTTACCTCTCCCTGGACACCCTGCTCGCGGCCCAGAAGCCCGTGAGCCACCCCGTCCACCACGACGAGATGCTGTTCATCATCCAGCACCAGACTACGGAGCTCTGGATCAAGCTGGTGCTGCACGAGCTCGACGCGGTCATCCGCCTGGTGCAGCAGGACCAGTTGGAACCCTGCTTCAAGGGTCTGTCCCGCATCAAGCAGATCCAGATGCAGCTCTTCAACCAGTGGGCGGTGCTGGAGACCCTCACCCCCACGGAGTATGTCGAGTTCCGCTCGGTGCTCGGCACCGCCTCCGGTTTCCAGTCGCCCCAGTACCGGGCCCTGGAGTTCATGCTCGGCAACAAGGCGCCGGAACTGGTGGCAGTGTTCCGCCACGACCCCGCCACCCAGGCCTGGCTCACGGAGCTCCTGAAGCGCCCGAGCCTCTATGACGAGTTCCTGCGCTACCTCCATCGCCGCGGTCTGCCGATCCCGAAGGAGCGGGTGGAGCGGGACTGGACCCAGCCCTACGAGCGCCACGCCGGCGTCACCGCCGCGTTCAAGCAGATCTACGAGGGCA
>DATIEQ010000333.1:0-2623 GCA_035455665.1 Gammaproteobacteria bacterium
GCGGGGCTAGGCGCGCGAGGCGAGCAGGAGGGAGCGTACTCTCAATGTACGTGACCGACTGCGAGTCCGAAGCGCAACGACGCCCTGCCGAGCGCAGCAGGTTTAAAGTCACTTCTGACAACGGGAGCAGTAGTACGTGGACCGCTGGCCGGTGACAGTCTGTTTGATGGGCGTCCCACACCGGTAGCAGGGTTTGCCCACCCGGTCGTAGACGCGAAGGCGCTGCAGGAAGTAACCCGGTTCCCCGTCCTCGCGCATGAAGTCCCTGAGCGTGGTCCCACCCGCCTCGATGGAAGCGGCGAGCACCTTCTTGATGGCCTTGGCGAGCGCGGCGTATTCCGCGCAGCTCACCCGGCCCGCCGCCTTGCCGGGGCGGACCGCCGCCATGAACAAGGCCTCGCTGGCATAGATGTTGCCGACGCCTACAACGACATGGCTGTCCATGATGAAGAGCTTCACCGCGAGCTTGCGGCCCCGGGAGCGCTTGAACAGGTACTCGCCGTCGAAGCCGTCCTCGAGGGGCTCGGGTCCGAGGTCCTTGAGCAGCGCATGGCGCTGCGCGTCGCCGCGCGTCCAGAGGAGGGTGCCGAAGCGGCGCGGGTCGCGCAGGCGCAAGAGCCGGCCGCTGTCGAGCACCAGGTCCACGTGGTCGTGTTTCTGCGGCGGGGTGTCCGCGGCCAGCACCCGCAGGCTGCCGGACATGCCGAGGTGCAGGATGGCGGTACCGGCGGCGGTGTTGAGTAATAGATACTTGGCGCGCCGTGTCACCGAGCGGATGGCCTGGCCGGTGAGTTCGCGCGCGAGCGCGTGGGGCACCGGCCAGCGCAGGCGCCGGTCGCGCGCCGTGACGGCGGTGACGATGCGTCCGAGGAGATGGGGTTCGATGCCGCGCCGTGCGGTCTCGACCTCGGGGAGCTCGGGCATGCTTAAGGTCCCGCTGTGCTGGCCGGTGGTGCGCTTACGGCGGGCGGAGCAGCGAGCGTGGCCGGTGCCGCCGGTACGACGCGCGCCTTTTTACGGGGAGCCGGGGTTCGATGGTGCGTCGGAGTCGGAGCCGCGCGTGTGACCGCGGGGGCGGCGGATACCACGATGGGCTTGATGAGGGTGTAGCGCGTCTGGCCGTCGAGCTCGTATTGCAGCCCCAAGTCGGGGCGCGCCAGCACGAAGAAGTTCTCGTCGTTGAGGATCTGGAAGCGCAAGGGCTCAGCTTGGCCCGCGAGGCTCAAGGCCACTTCCCCGTCGGGCTTGCCCTTGCCGAGCGCGGCGACGCTCACCGCCTGGGCCGCCTGCCAGTCGTCCACCAGGCGCTGCAACATGTCGGCCGTCACCTTGGGCTCGGCCGGATAGAGCTGCCACTTGCCGCCCTTGTCCTGCATGAGGGTGGCGTGAGGGAGCTCGAGGCCCGTGATGTGGGAACCGGCGGGCAGGAGATGCTTGTCGGCCCACCAATAGACCTCGTGGTCCAGGCGGTAGAAGAGCAACCCACCCACCAGGTCCACGTTGCCGCCGTCCTTCACGTAATGATTGTTCTCCAGAGGCTCGGTGCCGCCGAAGTCGGCTTCGACGCCATTGACCCAGAGCCTTAACACGGGCTTGTCGAGCCCGTACTTGCCCAAGTCCGCACCGGCCACCGGGTAGCGCCTGGCGCTGTGGGCGGAGCCGATCTCGCTCAAGAGATCCTGCAGCAGATAATCGTCGGCGCGCAGGGCGAGGGGCGCCACCAGCTGCCAGCCATCCTTCGCACGCTTGAGTTCATAAGCAGGCCCGTTACCCCGGGCGATGCGGATGTCGGTGACACTCGCTGCCGGGAAGAGCGCGGGGGCCTGCTCCACGGTGGATGGCTTGGAACCGGGCTTGAAATACACGAGCGCCGCCAGTCCCACCACCAAAAGGGCGAGCACCAGGTTCAGTTTGCTGCGTGCGCTCAGGGACATGGCGGTCTCAGCGACGGCGCCGGCGTATCCACACCGTGATGCCGGCGATCAGGAAGATGACCGGCAGCACCAGCAGGAAGCCGAAACCGATCACCGCTTGGGCGGGTGCCGAGAGGCTTAGCGTGAGGTCCGGCGCCTGGCGCGCGTCGATGTTGATGTAGCGGTCGTCGTGGGCGAGCCAGTTGAGGATGTTGAGCCCGAGGTCCAGGTTGCCGCCGCTGCCCAGGTAGGAATTGGAGAGGAAGTCGCCGTCGCCCACCACCACCACCCGCTGCTCGGCAGGCGCGGCCCCCGCGGCGCCGGGCACGGACCGGGTCAGACTCACGCCCAAGGGCAGGGGCCCGAGCTTGTCGCCGCGCTTCGGATCGTAGACCACCTGGCCCTGGAGCTTGCCGGTCGCGAGCCAGCTGCGGGGCAGCGTCTGCAGGAAGGTCTCGGCTTTCCAGCCGTCGCCTTTGCCGATTTCCACGTCGGTGGCGGCGGCATAAGCGGTGGTGGTCTTGAAGTCCTTGGTGATGGCTTGAGTCGTGTCGTAGCTCGGCACCACGATCACGGTGGGGTTATTGATGCCGAAGAGCTGGGATTCCGGGTCCACGATGGTGCCGGCGCCGAAATGCAGGCCGAGGTCTTCCGCCAGGGGCTCGAGGCCGTAGAGCGGGCCGGGGTCGCCGAGCCACAGCAGGTTCCCG
>DATIEQ010000334.1:0-2516 GCA_035455665.1 Gammaproteobacteria bacterium
AGGGATGGTTAGAAGAGACACCTGACCCCTAGCCTCATGCCCCCAAATCTTATTCAACCTTTTTCTTATGCTGCACGTCGAACGCGGCCACGCCCTTGAGCACGGAGAGCGCCTGATAGAGCTCGAAATCCCTGTCCGCCAGGTCGCCCTCCGACCCGGACGCCCCCTTGCTGGCCGCCGCCGCGGGCGCGGCGTTGGCCAGGTGGCCCGAGAGGTTCGATTCCTTGAGCCCGCCCGTCTCGTCCTGCTCGTCGGTGGCGGCGACCTTCAGGGGCGCGAGCTCCACGTCCGGCACGATGCCCTCCGCCTGGATGGATTTGCCCGAGGGCGTGTAGTAGAGCGCGGTGGTGAGCTTGATGGCGCCGCCCTGCGCCATGGGGATCACGGTCTGCACCGAGCCCTTGCCGAAGGTCTGGGTGCCGACGATGAGCGCGCGGTGGTTGTCCTGCAGCGCGCCCGCCACGATCTCCGCCGCCGAGGCGGTGCCGCCGTTGACGAGCACGATGAGCGGCGCGCCGCCGAGCAGGTCGCCGGCGACGGCACGGCGCACGAAGTTCGAGTCCGCGGCACGGCCCTTGGCGCTGACGATGACGCCGTCGTCGAGGAACGCGTCCGAGACCTCCACCGCCGGGTCGAGGAGACCGCCGGGGTTGTTGCGCAGGTCCAGCACCAGGCCCGAGAGCAGCCCGCTGTTCTTCTTGACCAGGTTCTTCACCGCCGCCACCACGCCCGGGCCGGTGTCGTCGCTGAACTGGCTGATGCGCACCGCGCCGTAGCCGGGCTCGAGCAGCTCGCCCTGCACGGAGGAGGTCTTCACCGCCTCGCGTACCAACTTCACGTCCAGCGGCTTCTGCGCGCCCGCCGGCAGGAGCGTGAGCGTCACTGCGGTGCCGGGTTTGCCGCGCAGGAGGTCGCTCGCCTGGTCGAGGCTCAGGCCGTCGAGGGCGGTGCCGTTCACCTGCAGGAGCTGGTCGCCGGGCTGGATGCCGGCGCGGGCGGCGGGCGTGCCGTCGATGGGCGAGACCACCACGAAGGCGCCGTTGTCCTCCTCCACCTCGAGGCCCACGCCGTCGAACTGGTCGCTGGTCAAGTCCTGCATCTGGGCGAACTCGGACTTGTCGAGGAAATCGGAATGCGGGTCGAGGTTGCCGAGCAGGCCGCGGATCGCGCCCTGGATGAGGGTCTTGTCGTCCACCGGTTCCACGTACTGCTCCTTCACGAGCTGCATCACGTCGGCGAGCAGGCGCATGTCCTCCCAGGGGAGCTTGTCGGCGGCCTTGGGGTTGGTCGCGGGCGGCGCGTCGGCAGCGAAGGCGGCGGCGAAGACGCTGAAGAACAGCGCGGCGACGAGTGTGGATCTGGCGGGGGCGTTCATGGGAATGATCCTGCGGGAAGCGGAGTGCGGTGGGGCCGATGAAGATAGCATAGGGTCTGATTCGACGCTTTTTTAAGGGTTTTTGTGTGCCAAGATAGGCGCTCCCCAGCCTCGACGGATGCGGGCATGAATCGTATACAGACTCCGCTTCGTTCTCTTTGCATCCCCGCGCTGCTCGCGCTCGCGGGCTGCGCGGCGGCGCCGGTGAGCGCGCTCCTGGAGCGCATCCCGCCACCGCCCAAGGATGCGGCGGCCGCCGAGGCGCGCTGCGGCAAGCACGAGGATCTCGCCCAGGATGCGCTCATGACCGAGGTCGCCGCCTACCAGCGGCGCGAGAACAGCCGGCTCTTCCAGCTCATGAGCGACGCCCACGACGATCCCACCATCGCGAACGACTACGCGAAGCGCCACCCCGAGGCGGCGCAGGCGCTGGTGGACCGGCAGTCCGCCATCACCGGCGAGGCGCGGCAACTCGGCCAGCGCATGGACCAGCAGGCGGGCGACGCGGTACGCGCACTCAACGCTGCGCTCGACGGCATCGACGGGGCGGAACGCTCGGCTCTCGCGAAGTGCCTGCGCGTGCAACAAGGCGGCGCGTGGATCCCCGAGCCCGCCTGCGCGGCGCCGGCGCGGGCCGAGGCCCAGGCCGCGCGCGTCGCCGCGACGGACCGCTATCTCGATGCGGCCCAGGGCATATGGAAGTCCTGGCACGCGGACACCACCAAGACCATCGTGCCTTGGGGGGAACTCCCGGCGGGAACGCCGGAGCCGGACAGTTCCTACGTGCAGATGGCGCTCGCCGGCTACCGCCAGACCCAGGAGCTGATGGTGCGCCAGCTCATGTCGGGCTCCACCAACCTCTGCGGTCTCGCCGTCGCGGCTGTAACTAGAACGGATCCGAAACCCTAAACGCTACAAACGGCCACGCATCCACTTGCGCGGATCTAAAGGTTCGGTCCCGTGGCGCAACTCGAAGTACAGCCCCGGCTCGTCCTGGCCACCCGTGTCGCCGAGCGTCGCGATGGCGTCGCCGGCCCGCACCCAGTCCCCCACCTGCTTCAGCACGCTCTCGTTGTGGGCGTAGATGCTGAGGTAGCCGTCGCCGTGATCCAGGATGAGCAGCAGGCCGAAGTGCGGCATC
>DATIEQ010000335.1:0-2771 GCA_035455665.1 Gammaproteobacteria bacterium
GACGCGCAATAGTGGGCTTGGGAACAGAGGACTATTTTCGATTGTCCGAGGGCTTTTTCATAGACATTTTTATCCAAGGTGTAAGCCGCCTCAAAAACGTCGCGAGCGAAGGCAGGACGAGGCGCGCGAGGCGAGGAACCGGAGCGTACTCCGATAGTACGTGAGGATTCCGAGCCGAAGTGCAACAAAGTCATGCCGAGCGCAGCAGTTTTTGAGGCGGCTTCAATGACCGGCGCGTAACCGTTCGCGCACTTCCGCGACCAGGCGGCGGCTGACCTCCACGGGTTCGGCGCGGCCGCGCAACCGTACGAGGAAGTGATCCTCGCCGTCCTTCTCCAGGTGGTCCACCTTGGCGACGGCCACGAGCGCGTTGCGGTGCACCCGCAGGAAGCGGTCGGCGAACTCCACTTCCAGGTCCTTCAGCGACTCGTCGATGAGCAGTTCGCCGCCGCTGTGGCAGACGGTCACGTACTTCTGGTCGGCGATGAAACACACGACGTCCTCCACCGGCACCACGTGCAGGCGGTCGCGCAGCTTGGCGCAGATGTGACGGCGCGCGCCGGGCGCCGCCTGGGCGGCGAGCCGGGTGAGCTGCACGCGGTTCAACTGTCCGGCGCCCGCGAGGGCGGCCGCGAGCTTCTCGCGCCGCACCGGCTTCAGCAGGTAGGCGATCGCGTGCGCGTCGAAGGCCTGCACGGCGAACTCGTTGTAGGCGGTGGTGAAGATCACCGCCGGCGGGTGCTCCAGCGCCGTCAGGTGACGCGCGGTCTCGAGCCCGTCCATCACCGGCATGCGGATGTCGAGCAGCACCACGTCCGGTTGGGCGCGCTCCCACAGGTCGAGCGCCTCGCGGCCGTTCCCCGCCTCGCCGGCGAACTCGTTGCCGCCGATCTCCTGCAGCAGGTCCTTCAGGCGCTGCCGGGCGGGCGCTTCGTCGTCCACCACCATCACCTTCATGGGGGCCCACCCTCGTAGGGGAAGCTCAGGTCCACCCGGAACTCGTCGCCGCTCTTCCGCGCTTCGAGCCCGGCCCGGCCCGGCCAGGCCAGGGCGAAGCGTTCGCGCACGTTCTCGAGGGCCATCTTCCGCCCCGGCCGTGCCGGTGCCGATTCCGGTGGCAGGGGATTCACGATCTCGAGGCGCACCGTGCCGCCGTCCAGGCGGCCGCGCACGCGCACCGTGCCGCCGCCCTCGCGCGGCTCGATGCCGTGGTAGATGGCGTTCTCGATCAACGGCTGCAGCGTCAAGCGCGGCAGCTTGGCGTCCTGGGGCACGGCGTCGAGTTGCCAGTCGAGCTTGAGCCGCTCACCGAGGCGCAAGGTCTCGATGCCGGCGTATTGCTTCGCCACCGCGATCTCCTCGGCGAGCGGCACGCGCGTGTTCTCCTCGGCGAGGCTGGCGCGGAACAGGTCGGCGAGGTCCTCCACCGCGCGCTCCGCGAGTTCGGGCCGGCCGCGGATCAGGGCGGCGATGGTGTTCATGCTGTTGAACAGGAAATGCGGCCGGATGCGCGCCTGCAGCATGTCGAAGCGGGCGCGGGCCTCGCCCCGCACGTTGCGCTTCCACTGGTGCAGCACGTAGAGATAACGCAACAGCAGCGCGCTGACGATGGCGCAGATGAAGAGGTTGCGCAGCGTGAAACCCGCGTGGCTCGCGGGTAGGAGTTCGTGGCCGACGCCGGTGTAGGTGGACAGCATGAAGGCGAGTTCGCTCAAGGCCAGCGTGACGGCGAGCAGCAGGCCGTAGCTCACGAGCGCCGCGTGGCGCGGCGCCATGCGCGCCAGGGGGCGGCGCGTCCAGCACAAGACGCCGCTCGAGGTGAGCGCGATCCACTGCAGGAACAGCGAGATGCGCGCCAGGTCCAGCCACAGCGGCGGGCCCTCGCCCGGCAGGTGCTTGGCGATGGCGAGCACGAAGGCCGTGAGTTCGGCGATGAGCAGCACCACGAGCAGCACCGGGCCGGAGCAGAAATCCGGCAGGAAGAAGTCGTCGCCGCTGGGATCGCGGTGGGGGGGCTCGGCCATGGAAAAAGTGTCGGCGGTTCCGGTCAGGAGTGCAAGGGCGCGGCGGCCGGCGTGCCCGGTGTTCCGAGGGTTCAGAAACGGATGCTGTAATCGACGCCGAGGAGCATCTCCGAGTACCCGGCGTAATAATCCCCGATGACCTTGCGCTCGCTGTCCAGCTCCTTGAAGCCGCCCACGATGTCCCAGTTGCCGAAGTGGAACTGCCATTTCCAAGTCTGATAGAGGAACAGCTTGGTGGAACTGCTCACCGGCATGGCGGTGATGGTGGTCTTGCCGTTCACGGTCGTATCGAACTCGGGTAGACCGCTGAAATGGAACAACGCCCCGCCCAGGCCGTAACCGAACAGCCAGTAGCTGTCCGTGCCCGGATAGATCGGCCCGAGGCGCAGATACACGAACGGCGCGACGCCCAGGTAATCGCCGTCGATGTGCGTGTTGACGTCGATACCCCGCAGCACGCTCTGCCCGGGATAGGTCTGATAGCGGAGATGGGGCTGGCCGAAGGAGCCGGTGAAGTTGAAACCCCAGACCCCGTCGCCGTTCTTCATCGGGAACTTGTACAGGATGTGCTCGGAGCTGGTGTAGTCGATGATCGGCGAGGCCCGGCCGTTGTCGGTGAGGGTCCCATGGCTGTTGGTATGGTTGGTCAGGAAGAAATAGCTCTGCGTGTAGCTACCGCCCAGTTGGATCGACTGGCCGCTGAGGTATTGGGAGATCTCATCCGCCAAGCCCTCGTTCTGCGTGGTG
>DATIEQ010000336.1:0-4705 GCA_035455665.1 Gammaproteobacteria bacterium
TGAGCCGGCAGTTACGGAACTGTTCCTCCACCTGCTCGGGGCGGGCGCTGGTGGCCACGTCGAAGTCCTTGGGCTCGCGGCCGAGCAGGAGGTCGCGCACCCCGCCGCCCACGAGAAAGGCCTCGAAACCGGCGTTCTTGAGACGGTAGAGGACCTTGAGGGCGTTTTCGGAGATATTGGCCCGCGAAATGCTGTGTTCGGCGCGGGGGGTGGTGACGGGTGAAATGGCGGCGGGTTCCTGGTGGCTCACGGAGCGCCGGCGGCGTCGCTTCTTGCGGCTAACTTGAGCTAATCCGGCGCGTCCGTATAATACCACCCCCTTGCAGCTCGAAGCTCCCTTCGTCTAGAGGCCTAGGACGGAGCCCTCTCAAGGCTTAAACACCGGTTCGAATCCGGTAGGGAGCGCCACTTCTCGAGGCCCATGAACCCATCTACCGAAACCACGCCAGCGTTATGGCGGCGGCTCGCTGCGGCCGCCTACGACAGCCTCATCGTCGTGGCATTGTGGTTCCTGGGCACCGCCCTGATCCTGCCCCTGACCGGCGGTGAGGCGGTGGATCCCAGGACCCCAGGCGGACTTCTCTACCAGCTCTACCTCCTTGCCATCGGGTTCCTGTTCTTCGGCGGCTTCTGGACTCACGGCGGCCAGACCCTCGGCATGCTCGCCTGGCGCGTGAAACTCGTGCCGGACGCAGACGGCGGCCGTGTGACCTGGGCCCAGGCGCTCAAGCGCTATCTGGCGGCGATCCTCTCCTGGGTGATGTTCGGCGCGGGATTCTGGTGGGCGTGCTTCGACCGCGAGAAGAGGACCTGGCACGACCGGCTCTCGGGCACGCGCCTCATGAGCGCACCCTACAACGTGCAACTCTCCAACCAGTAGCGGACCTCAACGGATCCGTCTGACCGCGAAGACGCCGATGGCGACGAGCAGCAAGGTCGGCAGCCAGGCCGTGAGCAGAGGGTCCAGGTTGAATACGATGCCGGTCTGCATGAACATGCTGTTGAACACGTAGAAGCCGATACCGATGAGCATGCCGACGAGGAGCCGCTGACCGGCGCTCGAGGAACGCAGGGGTCCGAACACGAACGGCATCGCCAGGAGCAGCATGGCAAGCAGCGCCACCGGCTTGGCGAGGTGGCTCCACAAGGCCGCCACATAGCGGTGGTCATCCAGCCGGTTCGCACGGCGGTACTGGATGTAGTCATAAAGGTCCAAGGCCGACAGGGTGCTCGTATCCGCGGCGAACAGGTTGAGGAGGTCCGGGTCGAGCGAGGTCTCCCAGGGCCGCAGGGTGGACCTGAAGGTGTTGGCGCCTTGGTTGTCGAGGTTCGTGCCACGCACTCCGCGCAGGATAGAGTGGTCGCCGCTGAATTCCGCCCGCACAGCGTATGAGGCCGAGAGCAGTTGCCGGTCCTCGCTCACATCGAAGATGTTCACCCCAATCGCCGTGTCCCCCCCGCGCATGCTGCGCACGTTGACGAAGTCCCGGCCGTCCTTCGCCCACACGCCACCCGCGCCGAAGACGCCGGCCTTGGCCTGCACCAGTTCCGCGCGCCGGTCCTCGGCTTTCTGCTCGGCATTGGGCATGACGAGTTCGCCGATGAGCACGCAGACGGTCGCGAGCAGCAGCCCGCCCACCATGGCGCTCAACCCGAGTCGCGCCACCGACACCCCCGCCACCCTGAGCACCGTGAGCTCGTTGTGGGTGGCGAGTTCGCCCAGGCCCAGCAGGGCGCCGAGCAACACCGCGACGGCGAACATGTCGTACATACCACCCGGGATCTTGTAGACGGTATAGCGGGCAGCCTCGAACAGCGTATAGGTATCGCTGAGACTGCGCACTTCGCTCACGAACGTGATGACGCTCGCCAGCGCCGTCAACACCAGCAACACCAGAAGCGCATTCACCACCACGGTGCGCGCGAGATAGGCGTCCATGCGTTTCAGGCGCCTCATGTACGTGCTCGCTCCAGCCGTCCGAAGAAGCCCCGCAAGCCGTATTGGTCCAGGAGTATCACCACCGCCGCGGCGAGAAACAAGACGTCCACCCACCAAAGACCCAGCAACGGTGGCGACAGGCCCTTCTGCAGCCACACGCGCGCCAGTATCCCCAAGTTGTAATAGATGACGTACACCAGGATGGCTGCCATGAGCTTTCCGTAACGGCCCTGGCGCGGCGAGGTCTTGGCGAGCGGCACGGCGAGCAGCGTCAGGATCAGGACCGACAACGGCACCGACAGCCGCCACTGGAGCTCCGACACTGCATTGAGATCGCTGGTGCCAAGCAGATCGCTGGTGGGATAGGCGTCGAACTCGTCCAGCAGGGAGTCTGGTTTCGCGGGCTGGATAACGATGCCGTGCTCCGCGTAGCGCACCGTACGGTAATCCGCCTTGCCGGGGATGCCCTCATAACGCCAGCCGTCCTCCAGCACCAGCAGCCCGCCGCCCGGGTCCTGGTCCGTGCCCTGGCGGTGACCGGTGGCGGCGATCACCACCGCCTGGCGGTCGTCGCTCGGGCCTTCCATGAACACGTTCTCGAGGGTCTTGCCGTCCTGGGTGACCTTCTCGGCATAGAGTGCACCCTTGCCGTCCTCGTCCACCTTGAAGCGACCGGATTCAAAACTCCCTACCTGGGCATTGTGCTGGGCGGCGCCGTTGATGATGTGGGTCATGCGTTGTGCCCAGGGCGCCACCTCGAGCGACATGAGGGCGAGGAGCGCCGCGATGAGCCCGGCGATGGCGAGCAAGGGCCGGTACACCTGTACTGGTCCCACGCCGCAAGCGGTGAGCGTGGTCATCTCGCTATCCCGGTAGAGTCTCCCCAGGGCCAGCATCACGGCGAGGAACAGCGCCACCGGCACCACCACGATGAAATAATTGATGGATGCGAGCCCGAGCAGCGTGAACACCGTATCGCGTGGCAGGCGGCCGGCAGCTGCATCGCCCAGCAACAAAGCGAAGCGGTTGCTCAAGAGGATCAACATGAGCACGCCGGTCACCGCCGCCATGGTGAGTGCCGTCTCTTTGGCGATGTAGCGAGCCACGATGCGCATCACGAAGCTGCCCTGTTTCGGTGCGGACGATGGGTTAAACTAGCGCCCGCGACACCATGATACGCCAGCCCCCGCGCAGGCCTGAAGCATCCGAGCAGGAGATTGGCATGCAGTTTTCCGTGAAGACCTCGGCGCCCGAGACCCTCGCCACACCTTGCCTTGTGGTCGGCCTGTTCGAGGGCGGCAAGTTCGCCGCCGCGGGTCAGGCACTCGACAAGGCGAGCCGTGGTTATCTGGCGAAAGTGGCCAAGGGCGGCGCTATCGAGGGACGTGCCGGACAGACGCTACTGCTTTTCGACGTGCCGCAGCTCGCCGCCGAGCGTGTCTTGCTCGTGGGTCTGGGTCCCGAGAAGGACCTGAACCTGCGCGGCTACCGCAAGGCCGTGCTCAAGACGGTGCGCGCCCTCATCGAGAGCGGCGTGAAGGACGCCGCGAGCACTCTGACGCTGCTCAGCGTGAAGGATGCCGGCCCCCAGTGGCTGGCGCGACACGCGGTCGAGGCCGCGGAGGAAGCGACCTACCGCTTCGACCAGTACAAGGGCAACAACGGCAAGGAGAAGGCGAAACCTTCCCTGCAGAAACTGACGCTGCTGTCGACCGGCGGCGACGCACGGGCGGCGGAAGACGGGGTGCGCATCGGCTCCGCGGTCGCCGCGGGCGTGAGCCTCACCCGCACGCTGGGTAACCTGCCGCCAAACGTCTGCACCCCCGCCTATCTCGCGGACGAGGCGCGCCGCCTCGCCAAGGGCACCTCCCTCAAGGTGACGGTGCTGGAGGAGGCGCAGATGAAGAAACTCGGCATGGGCGCCCTGCTCGCGGTCGCCCGCGGCAGCCGCCTGCCGCCGAAGTTCATCGTCATGGAATACCGCGGCGGGCCCAAGGGGCAGAAACCCCACGTGCTGGTGGGCAAGGGCATCACATTCGACACCGGCGGCATCTCCATCAAACCCTCCGCTTCCATGGACGAGATGAAGTTCGACATGTGCGGCGCCGCGAGCGTGTTCGGCACTTTCAAGGCGGCGATGCAGCTCGGCCTCAAGCTGAACTTGGTGGGTATCGTGCCGAGCTGCGAGAACATGCCCGGTGGCAACGCCGCCCGCCCGGGCGACATCGTCACCAGCCTGTCCGGTCAGACGGTGGAGATCCTCAACACCGACGCGGAAGGCCGTCTCATCCTCTGCGATGCCCTCACTTACGCGGAGCGTTTCCAGCCCGAGACCGTGGTGGATATGGCGACACTCACCGGCGCCTGCGTCATCGCACTGGGCAACGTGGTGTCGGGGCTCTTCGGCAACAACGACAAGCTGGTGCAAGCCCTCAAGCAAGCGGGTGACAAGGCCGACGACCGGGCCTGGCAGCTGCCGCTCTACGACGACTACCAGGATGGCCTCAAGAGCAACTTCGCGGACTTCGCCAACATCGGCGGCCGTGAGGGCGGAGCCATCACCGCCGCCTGTTTCCTGTCACGCTTCACCAAGAAGATGCACTGGGCGCATCTCGACATCGCCGGCACCGCGTGGAAGGGCGGCGGCGAGAAAGGTGCCACGGGCCGTCCGGTGCCGCTGCTGGTGCAATACCTGCTGGACCAGGTGTGACTCAGGTCGACTTCTATGTATTGCCTGATGCGGCGAGCCGCGGGCGGATGCTGTTT
>DATIEQ010000337.1:0-11183 GCA_035455665.1 Gammaproteobacteria bacterium
CAAGGAGAAGATCGCCGACATCGTGCATGCAAACTCCGCCTGCCGCGCCGGACCCTACGTCAAGGTGAACATGGGGGCGCTGCCGGCGGAACTGGTGGAGAGCGAGCTCTTCGGCGCCGAGGCGGGCGCCTACACCGGCGCCCAGAAGACCCGCCCCGGGCGCTTCGAGGCGGCGGACGGCGGCACGCTGTTCCTGGACGAGATCGGTAACCTGCCGCTCGCCGGCCAGGTGAAGCTGCTCCGGGTGCTGCAGACCGGCGAGTTCGAACGCTTAGGTTCCAGCCAGACGCGACGCGTCAAGGTGCGCGTCGTCGCCGCCACCAACATGGACCTGCGGGTCGCGATCCAGGACGGCCGCTTCCGGGAGGACCTCTACTACCGGCTCAACGTCATCGAACTGCAGGTGCCGCCACTCAACCGCCGCCGCGATGACGTGCTGCCGCTGGCGCGTGCCTTCTTGGGCACGCACCATCGCCTCTCCCCCGAGGCGGAACGCGCGTTGCTCGCCTACGATTGGCCGGGGAACGTGCGCGAACTGCAGAACTGCATGCGCCGGGCAGTGCTGCTCGCCGGTAACGACGTGGTCTCCGCCGCGAACCTGGGCCTGCCCGCGGGCCGTCCGCCGGCAGTCGCGGCTGCCTCCACCGAACCTAGCCGCGAGGACATCGAGGGCGTGCTCGCTCGCCACGGCGGGGTGATCGCGGCGGCGGCGCAGGAGCTGGGCCTGAGCCGTCAGGCGCTGTACCGCCGCATGGAGAAGTTCGGCATCAGCAAATAACGAAAAAATCTATCCGCGCCTCGCTTCCTGCATGGCGCGAATATCCTGGGCGATCATCCTGATCGCCCGTTCGGCGCATGCGCCGAACCCCTGGATTTTTCGGCGAGTCTGGGCTCGCGGCAAAGCCGCGAGCGTCGTACACGGATGTACGACCGGACTTCGCGCGGAGCAGGATGCGCAGCGCGAAGTGTCCGGACTCGCCTCCACCTACTTATGCAGCATCTGCGCGAACCGCGCCCGGCGCATCCCTGCGCCGTCATACCCGGTACACTTGAGGGCGTGAGATTCAGGCGGTCACTGGAAGGCAAGTTCGCGCTCCTCGCCGGGGCGCTGACGCTCGCGTCCGTACTGCTCGCCGCCGGGCTCATCGCCCTGACCGGTTCCGTCGTCACCGGTCTCCTGATCGCGATTGCGCTTGCTGCGCCGGCGGTGGCCTACGTCGTGCACCGCTTCATGGCGCCCATCAACCGCCTCATCACCGCGCTCGGCGACGGCGTCGCGAGCTTCCAGGACGGCGATTTCAGCGTCAGCCTGAACGCGGCCCGCGACGACGAGCTCGGCGCCCTGGTACGCCATTACAACGCCACCGGCGAGATCCTGCGCCGCGAGCGCCACAATCTCTATCAGCGTGAACTGCTCCTGGACACGGTAGTGCAGAGCATGCCCTGGGCGCTGGTGCTCACCAACGCCGCGGACCGCATCATCTACAGCAACCTCACCGCCCGCCAGATGCTCCACCAGGGCCGTAAACCCGAGGGCCATGCGTTCGCCGAGATCCTGGCGCACGCGCCCGAGGCGCTGCGCGAGGCGGTCGAGAGCGGCCGCGACGGCATGTTCAGCATGCGCCAGGGCGACGAGGACGACATCTACTATCTGAGCCGCGAACGTTTCACGCTCAACGCGCAGCATCACAGCCTGTACCTGTTCAAGCAGTTGACACGGGAACTGAACCGTCGCGAAGTCGCGATCTGGAAGAAGGTCATCCGTGTCATCAGCCACGAACTCAACAATTCCCTCGCGCCGATCTCCTCCCTCGCCCACTCGGGCCGCCTGCTGATGCGCGACCCCGAACCGGAGCGCCTCGACCGGGTGTTCTCCACCATCGAGGACCGCGCCGCGCATCTCAAGCGGTTCATCGACGGTTACGCGCGCTTCGCGAAACTGCCCACGCCCCAGCTCGAATCCGTGTCCTGGGAGCCATTCATCGACGCCCTGCGGGAAGTATCCGGCTTCACGCTCGCTGCGCCCCTGCCGCGCGACGCAGGGCGTTTCGATCCTGCGCAGTTGCAGCAGGTGCTCATCAACCTCCTGAAGAACGCCCACGAATCCGGCTCCGCTGCCGACGCGGTGATGCTCGCCGTGCTGCAGAACCACGAGGGCTTGCGGCTCGAGGTGAGCGACGCGGGCCCGGGCATGGCGCCGGAGGTGTTGGAACAGGCGCTCCTGCCGTTCTACTCCACCAAGCAGACGGGCACGGGTCTCGGGCTCACCCTCTGCCGCGAGATCGTGGAAGCCCACGGTGGCCACCTGAGCCTCGCGAACCGCCACGAGGGTGGGCTTAAGGTCAGCGTCTGGCTGCCGCGCAGCGAGGCGAGCTGAGCCGCCTCAACGCTGCTCCGCCAAGAGGCGCTCCACGAGATCCTGTGCTTGACCGAGGTAGGCTTCGCCGAACAGGTTCAGGTGATTCAGTACGTGGTAGAGCTGGTAGACACCACGGCGCGCGGCGTAACCCGCGTCCAGGGGTGCATGCAGCCGGTAGGCCGCGTGGAACTCCGCGCCGAAGCCGCCGAAGAGCTCGGTCATGGCGAGCTCCGCCTCCCGGTCACCCCGGTAGACCGCCGGATCGAAGACTACCGGTACCCCATCCTCGAGCACGCCCCAGTTCCCGCCCCACAGGTCGCCGTGCAGCAGCGCGGGCCGCGGCGCATAGCCCGTGAAGAAACGCGGCAATGCCTCGGCGAGCTGAGCGCCCATTTCCTGCAAGGCGCCGCGGTAACCGTTCTCCGCCGCGAGCCGCAGCTGGAAGAGCAGCCGGCGCTCCCGGAAGAAGCCTATCCAGTCGTCCGACGGCGCATTGAACTGCGGTGTCGCACCGATGAAGTTGTCCCGCCGCCAGCCGAAACCGGGCGCCGGGAAGAGGTGCTGGCGCGCGAGCGCCTCCCCCAGCCGGGCCGCCGCGATACGGCTCTTCGGCGCGAGCGGCAGCCATTCCATGACGATGAATGCCTCGCCGCCCGCCTCGCCCGAGGCAAACACCCGGGGTACGCGCATACAAGCCGCGTCCGCGACCCCCGCGAGGCCGTCCACTTCCGCCGCGAACAGATCCGCATCCTCGCCTGTCTTCACGAATGCACGGGCATCGCCCCATTCCAGGCGGAAGCGGCGCCCGCCCACGCCCGCACCCAGTTCGCTCCAACGGGCGCGGCCCGCCGTCGGCATGCGCTCGGCGAGCCCCCGTTCCACCCGTGTGCGCAAGGCCGTGTTCTGCATGGGGCTCCGCGTTGATGTCGGCCTCTGTAAACCGGGCTGACGGGAACGGCGTTGCCCTACTGTAGCTCGTAGGGGGGGCGGGAGTACCATGGTGCCCCTTGGGGGCGGGCCGTCCCGATCCGGCCGGCCATTTCTCAATCGACATCTTGCGGGGAGGGGTTCCTATGTTGAGGTTATCTTTGGTGCTTGCCGCGCTCGTGCTCGCCGTGCCCGCCGTCGCAGACACGCACGTCGCCTTCGTGGACGAGAGCGGCCAGGCGGCCAACCAGATGTACGTGAAGGGCGGCAAGATCCGCTTCGAGAGCGGCGACCACCAGCACGTCATGCTCTACGACGTGGCCAGCAACAGCATGACCATGGTCATGGCCGACAAGAAGGAATACATGGTATTCAACGAACAGACCGCGAGCCAGATGGGCGCGCAGATGCAGGGTGCCCAGGACCAGGCGCAGGCCGCCATGGCGGCGCATCAGCAGGAGATGTCCGATGCCCAGGCGAAGATGCAGGCGGCCATGGCGAACATGACCCCCGAGCAGAAAGCCATGATGCAGAAGATGATGCCCGGCGGCGGACCGCCCATGGGCCCGCCCGGCGGCGCTGGCGGCCCCATGAGCATGCAGCTGGACACGAAGGACCTCGGCACCTCCGAGACCATCGCCGGCCACAAATGCGAGGACATGCAGATGAGCATGAACGGCCGGCCCATGTCGACCCTGTGCGTCATGGCCTCACTCGATCCGCTCGGCATCCCCGCGACGGACCTGAAGACGCTCCAAGCCATGAAGGACGGCATGCAGAAGATCGTGTCGAAGATGGGCCCCATGGCGCAGGGCATGACCTCGATGATGAACAAGGGCTTCACCATCAAGTCCCAGGGGCAGCGCTTCGATCCCAAGACCATGAAGCAGGTGACCGAGACCAACATCCTCAAGGGCGTCACCACCGAGAGCCTCTCCGGCGACCTGTTCCAAGTGCCGGCGGGCTACACCCAGACCAGCATGGACCAGATGATGCAGCAGCACGGCGCGCATCCCTGATCTGCCATCTATCCTCGCGATCCGAAGCGCGGCCAGGAGGCCGCGCTTTTTTATCCGGGCAGCCGCCGGACTGGCTCCCGCAGCGCCGAGCCCTTTGAATGCCCGGCGAAGCCTCCAGGCGCTATTTGCTCACCGGCCGTTTACCGAGTTTCCTCTGCAAGGTGCGCCGATGCATGCCGAGGACGCGCGCTGTCGCCGAGATGTTGCCCTGTTGTTCCGCCAACACCCGCTGGATGTGTTCCCACTGCAGGCGCCTGACCGTGAGCGGATCGGCGGCGATACCGCTGCCGGTCGCGGCGGCGCTGCCTGAGAGCGCCGCGAGGATGTCCGCCACCTCGGCGGGCTTCGTCAGATAGTCCGCAGCTCCCGACTTGATGGCCTGCACGGCGGTGGCGATGCTGGCATAGCCCGTCAGCACCACGATGCGCATGCCCGGGCACTCACGCAGCAAGGCCGGCACCAGCGCGAGCCCCGATTCCTGCCCCAATTTCAGGTCCACGATGGCGGCATCGGGCTGCCGCACGACGGCGGCGGCGACCGCATCCCGGAACGAGGCGACGCATTCCACCTCGTAGCCTCGGTTGCGTAAGGCACGGGCCAATACCGCTGAGAAGGTGGCGTCGTCTTCGACCAATAGCACACGCTGACCCACAGCCGCGCCCCTGGGTTCAACCATGCCCCGCCTCTTGAGCGAACAGGGGCATGAGGATCGTGGTACGCGTACCCCCTTCCGGACGTCTGGTGAGCGTGAGCTCCCCGCCCAGCCTGTTGAGGTTCACGTGGGATATGACCAGCCCCAAGCCGAAGCCCGCTGCTTTGGTGGTGAATACTGCCTTGCCGGCCTGCTGCTGCACCTCCCTGCTCAGGCCCGGGCCCTCATCGTCTATGGAGATGCGCAAGGCCCGCGCGTCGTTTGCGACGGTCAGTACGACACGGTTGGACCCCTTGGAGGTGCTGGCTTCCGCGGCGTTGTTGAGCAAATTCGTCAAGGCCTGAGAGAACCCTTCGTCCACGCTCAGCCAGGGATCCCCCAGCGCTTCCTCCCACTGCATGTCCAGGTTCACGTCCGGGCGTACGACGCGCCAGGCATCCAGCGTCTCTTGCAGCAGTTGCCGCAGGCTGACGCGGCGCCGGTCGGGACTGCGCGCTTGACCCGCCGCCTGCAGCAGGGTACCGAGCTTCTCCTTGCAGAGCTGTATCTGCCGACTCAGGAGCTCGAGCGCTTCGAGGACGGCGGGGTGCTTCTGCTGGGCCGGTTTGAGTTCCCCTACCACGACGGCCATCGTAGCCAGCGGCGTGCTGAGCTCATGCGCGGCGCCGGCGGCCAGCAAGCCCATGGCATTCAGGTACTCCCGTCGCAGCGTGGCTTCGCGCAAGTCCGCCATCTCCCGGTCGCGGCGCTGCATCGTGCCGGCCATGGAGGCGAGTGCGGCGGACAACAGGACCGCGCTGATGGCGAAGTTGATCCCCGCCCCGACGCAATGCAGCTTGTAGATACCCGCGGCATCCAAACCCGCGTACACCAGGTCCATGCAATAGAACATCAGGAAGCCATAGGCGGCCAGGCAGCCGAGCATCACGCTGAGCGCGTATCGCCACGTGAGCCCCACCGCCGCCAGCGTCACCGGGATGAGGTAGAGGCTCGCGAACGGGTTCGTGTAACCACCGCTCATGTACAGCAAGGCCGTGAGCGCGGAGATGTCCACGAGCAGTTGCGCCGTCACTTCCAGTTCCGTGACCTGCCAGGCATTACGCAGGCGCCAGACCGTCAACAGCAGGCTGGCCGCGAGCATGCCCGAGACCGCCGTCATCGGCACCAAGGGCAGGCCGATGTGCAACCGCTGATGCACGATCACGAGCGTCGCGATCTGGCCAAGGATGGCCGCCGCCCGCAGCCAGCAGAGTGTGTGCAAGAAGCTGCGCGGTGATGCGATCAATTGAAGCTGCATGGACAGCCTCCACGAAAAACGTCAGCGCTCATGATACGCGCCGGCCCGAACCTCAGCTGCGGCAATTTGCCGCAGCCGATTGCGCGGGCCGGAGCAGGCAGCGCGACGATTTGCCGCATCTCCAGTCATGGTCCGCGGCCCGTGGCGCTGCAACAATCCACACCTACCCGCGATCCTGGTCCCCACCATGTCCGGGCGTCTTCACCGAAACACTGATACGTCAAGGAGCAGCGCACATGCGATTGGCACACGAACTCTTGAGATATGCCGCCGTGTTAGTCCTACTGAGCCCGATGCACGCCTTCGCGGCGGCGCCCGGCCAACCCGACCCGCTGGACGTCCCGCTCCATGGCCTGGACGGCGGCACCCACAAGGTCTCCGATTGGCGCGGCAAGATCGTGCTGGTGAACTACTGGGCCACCTGGTGCCCACCCTGCCTCAGCGAGACGCCACTGCTGATAAAGCTGCAGGACAGATACGCCGCCCAGGGTTTCCAGGTCGTGAGCATCGACGCCCAGGAGATCGATGAGGAGACCGGCACATCCCTGCCGGTGACCGACGCGGATTACCAAGCTGTACGGGACTTCCTCCACACCACGCCGTTCTTGAAGAAACATCCCATGAGTTTCCCCGTCTTCATGGCCGATGAACACGTGGGCGCCATGGCGGCTGGCTTCGGCGCCAGTCTCCAGGGCTTGCCGGTCAGCGTGCTGCTGGACGGGGACGGCCACGTACTCAGCATCCACACCGGCAAGCTGGCCGAGGGAGATGCCACGGTACAGGCGATCGAGTCCGCGCTTTCCAGCCAGGCCGCGTCGAAGCGCGCAGCGACCGCTTCCGGCAAGCAGGGTATCCGTTAGGCCTGCACCGCCTTGCCCGCGTCGATGCGGGCAAGGCGGTGGATCTTCCAGCTAGGAGCGCATCATGATGAAGATCTTTCTGCTCACGCTCGCCCTGCTCGCCCCCTGGTCAGTCCTGGCCGAAGAGAAGCCCCTGCCTCCCAGCGAGGCCTATAGGATCTCGGCCGCAGTGCAGGGCGCCGACATCGTCATCCACTGGACCATCCATGCCAACTACTACCTCTATAAGAATCAATTCCGCTTCTTGAGCCATACCGGCGGCGTCAGCCTGGGGACACCTCGGCTCCCACCCGGCGAGATGCATGAAGACCCATTCTTCGGCAAACAACTGATCTACCACGGCGGCGTGACCGCGACGCTGCCTTACGTTGGGCAGGGCGGCCTCGATCTGGAGCTGGGCTACCGCGGCTGCAACGAGACCATCGGTTTCTGCTACCCACCGCTGAAACACATCGTGCACCTGGACCTGCCGGCGGGCGGCGGCGCCGCTACGGTCGCGCGATCCACGCCGCCCCCGGTCGCCGAACAGGATCGCCTCGCGAACTTCATCCGCGACGCGCGCCTACCCCTCGTGTTCCTCGCCTTCGTGGGCCTGGGGCTGCTGCTCACCTTCACGCCCTGCGTGCTGCCCATGATCCCGATCGTCTCGGGCCTGGTGGTCGGCCAGCAGCAACGGCCTACCGCTGGACGCGCGCTGCTCCTCACTTCCGCCTACGTGCTCGCCATGGCACTCACGTATACGGCCGCGGGCGTCTCGGCGGCGCTCGCCGGCGCGAACGTACAAGCCTGGTTCCAGGACCCCTGGGTGTTGTCGGCGTTCAGCCTGTTGTTCGTGGCGCTCGCCCTGTCCATGTTCGGGCTCTACGAACTGCAGATGCCGGGCTTCATCCAGACCGCGCTGACGCGGCTGAGCAACTCCCAGCGGAGCGACAACCTCATCGGCGTCGGCATCATGGGTGCGCTATCGGCCCTGATCGTGGGACCCTGCATCACAGCGCCGCTGGTCGCCGCGCTCATCGTCGTCGGGCAGAGCGGCGACCCGGTCCGCGGCGGCGCCGCGTTGTTCGCCCTGGGCCTGGGGATGGGGTTGCCGCTGCTGGCGGTGGGGACGTCTGCCGCCAAGTTCATGCCCAAGGCCGGGCCGTGGATGCAGACCGTGAAGGCCGTGTTCGGCATACAGCTGCTGGGGGTGGCTGTCTGGTTCCTGTCGCGCATCCTGCCTGGGCCCTGGACAGCCGCCCTGTGGGCGGCGCTGACCGCATTCGGTGGTTCATACCTCGCCTGGCTCGTCGTCCGGACCGCCCGAGGTCGCACACCACGCCTGTTGGCCGCCGGCGCCGCTTTCGCCGCGGTGGCGTACGCCGCGATGCTGCTCGAGACCGGGCTGCACGGCGGCGAAGGCTTCCTCGCGCCCTTCAGCGGCTTCACGGCGCCCGCGATCGCCGGCACGGCGGCGCCACTCCCTCATGTGTTGCCGTTCAGACGCATCAAGACCGTCGCCGACCTCGATCGCGAGTTGGCGCTGGCCTCGGCCCGGCACCAAGACGCCATGCTGGATTTCTATGCGGATTGGTGCGTGGCCTGCAAGGAGATGGAGCACGACACCTTCCCCGACCCCGGAGTCAAAGCGGCGCTGACGAACGCGGTGCTGCTGCAGGCCGACGTGACCGCCAACGATGACGCCGACCACGCGCTCTATACGCGCTTCAAGATCTACGGCCCGCCGAGCATCATGTTCTTCGGTACGGATGGGAAGGAAGCCATCGCCGACCGGGTCGTGGGTTATCTCTCCCCGGCCGATTTCACGACGCGCATACGCGACGCCTTCGCCCCTTAGGAGGCATCAGCGCCATAAAAAAACCCCGCATGAGCGGGGTTTTTTTATGGAGTGAGCGACGGCCTCAGCCCAGCATCTTCAGCACGCGCCGGTGCAGCGGGCTGGAGCGCGGGAAATGCGCCCGCAGGAACTCCATCTGGTCGGCAAGGATGCGGCGCCCTTTCAGGAAGATGTACTCGGCGTGGTTCGGGGTGAAGGGGATCGCGAGCAACTGCATGCGCGCCTCTTCCGGCGTGCGCCCCGCCTTGTGGTTGTTACAGCGCTTGCAGGCGGTCACGACGTTGTTCCAGGTGTCGTGTCCGCCGCGGCTCATGGGCGTCACGTGCTCGCGGGACAATTCGTGGGCGGTGAACCGCTTGCCGCAGTACAGGCAGATGTGGGCATCGCGCTTGAAGAGCGTATGGTTGTTGAGCGGCGGCACGTAGTGCTCGCGCGCCTTGGCGAGCGCGTGGTTGTTGCCGTAGGTGGCGATGATCGAGTTGACCTCGATGACGCTGCGCCGACCGGTCTTGGCGCAATAGCCCCCGTGCAACCGGTACAGCAGGCTGCCATAGCTGTACGCCACCTGCTCCAGGTGGTAGAGGCGTACCGCGTCCTGGTAGTCGATCCATTCGAGCGGCATGCCGGCCGCATCGGTACGCAGCACTTCTTGCGAAAGGTCGTACACCGAATCCCCCTGGGATACGGGTGGGTTACGCCATTTATTGCAGAAATAACCTTAAAAAGCAACGACAAGACCCGCGGACGACAGGATTATGCGGCCGGGACGCTGTCAAACCGGCGAGCCCACGCTAAACTGCTCGCGGCGCCAAAACCGAGAACAACATGGCCATCACGCTGTTCGTGCCCAAGGAGACGGCCCCCGGCGAGCGCCGCGTGGCGCTCTCCCCACCCGTGGCCGTCAAGCTCAAGGCGCTCGGGGTCGAGCTCCTGCTCGAACCGGGCGCGGGCGAGAGCGCGGGCTTCCCCGATGCGCTCTATGCCGGCGCGGCTTTCGACAAGCCCGAGACGGCGGTGCCCCGGGCGGACGTGGTGTTCCGCGTGACGCCGCCTCCTGTCGCCAACATCCCGCGCATGCGCGCGGGCTCGGTGCTGGTGGCGTTCCTCTCGCCCCACAAGGAACCGGAGCGCATCCTGGCGCTGCGCGATGCGCGCGTGACTTCATTCTCGATGGAACTGGTGCCGCGCATCTCCCGCGCCCAGGCCATGGATGCGCTCTCCTCGCAAGCCGCCGCCGCCGGCTACAAGGCGGCGCTGCTCGCCGCCGAGAAACTCGGCCGCTTCTTCCCCATGCTCACCACCGCCGCCGGCACCATCCGCCCCGCGAAAGTTCTGGTGGTGGGCGCGGGCGTCGCGGGCTTGCAGGCCATCGCCACCGCGCGGCGCTTGGGCGCCATGGTGGAGGGCTACGACGTACGGGCCGCGGCGCGGGAACAAGTGGAATCGCTCGGTGCCAAGTTCGTGGACACCGGCGTCTCGGCGGAAGGCACCGGCGGTTATGCTCGCGAGCTCACCGCCGAGGAGAAGCAGAAACAACAGGACGCCTTGGCGAAGCATGTGGCCCAAGCGGATGCGGTCATCACCACCGCCGCCATCCCCGGCCGCCCGGCGCCCAAGATCGTGACCCGCGCCATGGTGGACGCCATGAAACCGGGTGCCCTCGTCATGGACCTGGCCGCCGAGACCGGTGGCAACTGCGAGCTCACGAGACCCGGCGAGGACGTGCGCCACGGCCACGTGCTGGTCTCGGGCCCGCTCAACCTGCCGAGCCTGTTGGCCGAGCACGCCAGCGACATGTACGCCAAGAACCTGCTCAACTTCTTCACGCCGCTCGTCAAGGATGGCAAGCTCGCCATCGACTGGGACGACGAGGTCTATGCCAAGAGCGCCGTGACCCACGACGGCAAGATCGTGCACGAACCCACTCGAAAATTAATCGAGGGCAATTAAGAATGTTTTCGGCCTCGCAAACGCCGCAGATTTTGTCATCTGGCAAGGCGCGGATGGCCGAGAAACCGGAGTGTACAAACCAGTACATGAGGATTTCGAGGCCGGCTGCACCTTCGATGTCGTGCAGCGCACGGCGGAAGCCTGCTTCATGCCGCTCACCGTCGGCGGCGGTGTGCGAACCACGGACGACATCCGCGCCTTGCTGCGGGCGGGCGCCGACAAAGTATCGATCAACACCGCCGCGGTGAACGACCGCGGCTTCGTCAAGACGGCGGCGGAAAA
>DATIEQ010000338.1:0-2880 GCA_035455665.1 Gammaproteobacteria bacterium
AGACCGAAGCCCCGAAGAATCCGGGTCTTCGAGTGATCAATCGGTCATTATACCGCCCGGCGCTTGGGCTCCCCAAGCGGCCCGAATCAGTCACTTAACCGCGCCGATCTCCGTGCGTACATCTATCAACTCGGGGAAGAAGGTGAGTTCCAGCGCCTTCTGCAGGAACTTGACCCCCGAGGAGCCGCCGGTGCCCTGCTTGTGGCCGATGATGCGCTCCACGGTCTTCATGTGCCGGAAGCGCCACAGCTGGAAGTACTCCTCCACGTCCACGAGCTTCTCGCACATCTCGTAGGCGTCCCACCACTTGGCCGTGTCCTCGTAGATGGTCTTGAAGACCTTCGTCACGCCCGCATGCCGCTCGTAGGGTTGGCTCCAGTCCCGCTCCACACGCTCCTTCGGGACCGGCAGACCGCGACGATGCAAGTAGCGCAGGAACTCGTCGTAGAGGCTCGGCCGCTGGAGCAAACCCAGGAGCCAGGCGTGGGTATCGGGTTCGTGGCGGAAGACGTCCGCCAGCTCCGGCGCCTTGTTGCCCAGCATGAACTCGAGGGCGCGGTACTGGGGCGACTGGAAACCGGAGGCGGTGCCGAGGACGGAGCGGAACTCGGCGTACTCGGTCGGGGTGAGCGTCTCGAGCACCGCCCACTGGTTGAAGATCTGCATCTGGATCTGCTTGACCCGGGCCAGGATCTTGAAGCAAGGCGGGAGCTCGTCCGCGCGCACCGAACGGGTGGCAGCCTCGAGCTCGTGGAGCAAGAGCTTGATCCAGAGTTCCGTGGTCTGGTGCTGGATGATGAACAGCATCTCGTCGTGGTGCACGGGTGTGCTCACCGGGTGCTGGGCGGCGAGCAGCCGCCCCAGGTCCAGGTAACCCGAATAGGTCTCACGGCCCTTGAGGTCCGTGACGATGCCCTTCTCTAGCTCGCGCTTGTTGCCGCTCATCTGGCGCCAAAAATGCCTCAGGAATGCCGGTCATTCTACCCGAGGGGGTATGCGCCCCGGCCCGGGAAATAAGGCCCCTCATGTATAATTGCGGGCCCGCCGCCGGGCTTGGACCGGCCGGCCCACTCAAACGGGTTTATTCAGCACTCCCCGCCGCCCCGGACCCTCAGTCTGCGGCCCGGCGGCCATGAGGAGGATGCGGCTTGAAGACCGTCGCCAAGTTCGAGATCAGCTACCGCCAGTACCTGGACCCCGAGGCCCGGCTGGTGGAGAAGAAGCTCCCCAAGTTCGCCGAGAACCGGGACGAGCTCCTCAAGATGTACCGCATGATGTCCTTCGTGCGGGTGTTCGACACCAAAGCCATCGCCCTGCAGCGCACCGGGCAGCTCGGCACCTACGCCTCCTGCCTCGGCCACGAAGCCACCCACGTGGGCATCGGCGCGGCCATGCGGCCCGAAGACGCCTTCTTCCCCATGTACCGGGAGTACGGCACCCAGTTCGTGCGCGGCGTGAAACCCCACGAGGTGCTGCTGTTCTGGGGCGGCGACGAGCGCGGCAACCACTTCTCGGGACCGCCGCACGACTTCGCCTGGTGCGTGCCCATCGCGACCCAATACCATCACGCGGCCGGCGCGGCCACCGCCTTCAAGCTGCGCAAGGAGAAGCGCGCGGCCGTGACCGTCATCGGCGACGGCGGCACCTCCCAGGGCGACTACTACGAGGCCATCAACTGCGCCGGCGCCTGGCAGTTGCCGGTGGTATTCGTGGTGGCGAACAACAAGTGGGCGATCTCCGTACCCATCTCCGCCCAGACCTGCTGCGAGACCCTCGCCCAGAAAGGCATCGCCGGCGGCATAGAAGGCATCCAGGTGGACGGCAACGACATCATCGCGGTGCGCGACACCATGGAATACGCCCTCGACAAGGCGCGCTCAGGCAAGGGCCCGACCCTGGTCGAGGCGCTCACCTATCGCATCAGCGACCACACCACGGCGGACGACGCCTCCCGCTACCGTCCGAAGGACGAGGTGGAGGACGCGAAGAAGAAGGAACCGCTCATCCGCATCCGCAAATACCTCATGGACATCGGTGCCTGGGATGCGAAGAAGGAAGAGAAGCTGCTGGCCGAATGCGCCGAGCAGGTGGACGCGGAAGTGAAGCTATATAAGGAAGCAGGCAAGCCACCCGTCGCCTCCATGTTCGACCACATGTTCGCCAACCTGCCGGAGGGCCTCGCGGCCCAGCGGGACGCCGCGGTCGAGGAGGCCTCCCACCATGGCTAAGGTCGCGATGGTCGAGGCCATCACCATGGCCATGGCCTACGAGCTGCAGCACGACCCCGCGGTGGTGGTGCTAGGCGAGGACGTGGGCGTTAACGGCGGGGTGTTCCGCGCCACTGCGGGGCTGCAGCAACGCTTCGGCAAGGACCGGGTGATGGATACGCCGCTGGCCGAGGCGCTCATCGCCGGCATCTCCATCGGCATGGCCGCCATGGGGCTAAAACCCGTGGCGGAGATCCAGTTCTCGGGCTTCATCTACCCGACCGTGGACCAGATGATCAACCACGCCGGCCGCCTGCGTACCCGCACTCGCGGACGCCTGCATGTGCCGATGGTCTTACGCGCACCGTCGGGCGGCGGCATCCATGCGCCGGAACACCATTCCGAGAGCAACGAGGCGATGTTCGCCCACATGCCGGGCATCCGCACCGTCATGCCCTCCTCTCCGTCGCGCGCTTACGGCCTGCTGCTGGCCGCCATCCGCGACCCAGACCCGGTGGTGTTCCTGGAGCCCACCCGCCTCTACCGTCTCAACAAGCAGGAGGTGGAGGACAACGGCGAGGCCCTGCCGCTCGACACCTGCTTCGTGCTGCGCGAGGGGGACGACGTGACGCTGGTCTCCTGGGGCGCCATGATCCACGAGACCTTGCAGGCC
>DATIEQ010000339.1:0-5501 GCA_035455665.1 Gammaproteobacteria bacterium
TGCCCCACATGCCCTCGTTCACCGAGTAATGGGCGGTCTTCTCTGGGAAATCGAAACCGTGCTCCCTGAGGAACTGCAGCTCCTGGCTACGGCTCAAGGCGAGCGCCCGGATCGGCGTGACGAGCTCGAGTTCGGGCGCGAGCGCCCGGAACGCCACGTCGAAACGCACCTGGTCGTTACCGGCGCCGGTGGAACCGTGGGCGAGTGCGCTCGCGCCCGCCTCCCGCGCCACCGAGACCACCTTCGCCGCCTGGCAGACCCGCTCGGCGGATACGCTTAAGGGGTAGAGGTTGCCGCGCAGCACGTTGCCGTAGATGAGGTAGCGCAAGTAACGATCGAAGAGTTCGCCGCGAGCGTCCAGCGTGCGGTGCGCCTGGGCACCGAGCTTGGGCGAGAGCGCCTCGATGCGCTTGAGCTCCGCCGCACTGAAACCGCCCGTGTCCACGGTGACGGTGGTGACCTCGTAACCCTGCTCCTTGAGATGGATGACGCAGAAGGAGGTATCGAGACCGCCGGAGAACGCCAGGACCACATGCTTCTTCATTTCGACTCCTTGCCCCACACGGCCGCCTCGCATTTGTTAAGGTGCGTACGGGTCGATACCAACCAGTCCTGCACGCGCTTGAGTTCCGTTGCGACGCTCTCGAATCCCGGGTTGCCGGCTCCACCGAGAGGGGTGCCCGCGAGTGCGGCACGGTCGGGTTTGAACCGGCCCTTCGCGATCCGCTGCGCCACCTCCTGGTAGGCCTGCCGGAACGGCCGGCCGTCCTGCGCAAGCCGCGTCGCTTCCTGGGCTGCGTAGACATCGTCGCTGCAGGCGGCCGCGGCGCGCGCCGCGTCCACCTCCAGGGCCGGCACCAGGACCGTGAGCACCTGCAACCAGGCGCGCGCGCCTTCGACGGCCGCGAACAGCGGCTTCTTCAGGAGCTGCAGGTCGCGGTGATAATTGGACGGCAATCCCGAAGCCAGCGACTCGATCATGGCGGCATAGCCGCGCAGCTCACGGCAGCGCCCCCGCGCCAGCTCCACCACGTCCGGGTTACGCTTCTGGGGCATGATCGACGAGCCAGTGGTGAACGCATCCGGGAGCTTGAGGAAACCGAACTCCTCGGTCGAATAGAGCGCCACGTCCCACAGGAACTTCTCCATCACGAGGCCCACGGAAGCGAGCGCGTTGACGAGCGCGAGCTCATGGCGACCGCGAGAGTTCATCACGTCCACCGGGCTGACTTGCACCGTGGAGAACCCCAGGAGTTCCGCCGTGTACTCCCGCTCGAGCGGCAGAGGCGCGCCGAAACCGGCGGCTGCCCCCAGCGGACAGCGGTCGAGACGCGCGTACACCGCCTTCAACGCCTCAAGCTCCTCCACGAGTCCTGCCGCGAAAGCGAGGCCCCATAGGCCGAAACTGGAAGGCATGGCGCGGCGCAGATGGGTGTAGCCCGGCATGGGTTCGTGAGCATGTGCCCGCGCGAACACCAGGAAGGACTCCGCCAGGGCCGCCGCCTGCGTGCCGATGTGCAGCAGTGCATCGCGCATGTAGAGGCGCAGCGCCAGGATCACCTGATCGTTGCGGGAACGACCTAGATGAATCCGCTCACCTGCCTCACCGAGCTCCGCTGTCAGCAAGCTCTCGATGGCGGTGTGGGCGTCCTCCTGCTCGGGAGCGATGCGGATCATCCCCTGACGCGCCCGCACCGCGATGGATGCGAGCGAACGTACCAGTGACTCCGCGTCCCCCGCCGCCAAGAGTCCCGCATGGGCCAGCATGCGCGCGTGGGCGGCGCTGCCGAGCGCGTCGTGGGGTAGCAGCACGGCGTCGAGGGTGGGATCCTCGCCCACCGTGAAACGGTGTACCGCCTCGTCGAGGGGCAGGCCTTTCGCCCAGAGCTGGGCGCTCACGCGGCGCAGTCCTTGGCCCGCGCCGCGCGCACCACCATGGTGCCGCTGCCCTGGTTGGTGAACACTTCCGTGAGCACCGCGTCCGGCGTCACACCGCTCACCAGGTGGGCGCTCGCCACGCCGTGGCCGAGCGCGCGGCGTACCGCCGCGAGCTTGGGCCGCATGCCGCCGCTCACCTTGCCGTTGAGCTCGAGGACGTCCAGGTCCTCGACACTGGTATAGGGTACGAGGCTCGTGGGCCGTGTCACGTCCTCCAGCAGCCCCGGCACCTTGAGCAGGAAGAAGAGCTTCTCCACCTTGAGCGCCGCCGCGAGTTCCGCCGCCACGGTGTCGGCGTTGGTGTTGAAGACCTCGCCTTTGTCGTTCGCCGACAGCGGCGTCACCACCGGCACGTAGTCGCCCGCCAGCAGGTGCTGCAGGAGCGTCGGGTCCACCTTGTCGATGTCGCCGACCAGGCCGAAGTCCACGAACTGGTTCTGGCCGTTGTCGTCCTTCACCTGCAGGGGCTGGCGCTTGTGGGCGGAGAGCAGCCCCCCGTCCACGCCGCTGATGCCCGCCACCGGCAGGCCCGCGGCCCGCAAGTCGGCCAAGAGGTCGGTGTGCAGCGAGCCTGCCAACACCATCTTGGCGGCGTCCAAGACCTTGGCGGTGGTCACGCGCCGGCCCGCCACCTTCTGCACCGGCACGTCCAGGGTACGGCACAGCTCGTCGATGCCCGTGCCGCCGCCGTGCACCAGCACCAGCTTGATGGAGAAACTCCACAGCACCGCGAGCTGCTCACACAGCGTGCGCCGCACAGTACGGTCTTCCAGCACCTCCCCGCCCAGCTTGAAAACGAAGGTCTTGCCGCGGAAGGCGCGTACGTACTGCGCCGCGGAGCGGAGCGTGGCGAAACTGTCAGGGGTGACGGACATGGCGGGCCTCCGTGCGCTTCACGCGCTTGGGTTCATGAGGTGATGCAGCAGCACGCGCTGCACGTGGAAACGGTTCTCGGCCTCGGAGACGACGAAGCTGCGGTTGCCGTCCAGGACCTCGTCCGCCACCTCCACGTTGCGCCGTACCGGCAGGCAGTGGAGAAAGATGGCGTCCTGGGCGGCCTGGGACAGGGTCATGTCATCCACCCTCCAGTCCCGGTGCCGGGCGATCTGCTCCGTGGGGGAGGTGTCCCCGGCACCGGCGGTGGCGGGTCCCCAGGCTTTCGCATATACCGCACGGCTGCCAGCCAGTGCGGCGCGCCGGTCATGGGTGGCGATCACCGCGCCGCCGCTCTGCTGCGCATAGGCACGGGCTTCGGCCATCACGCCGGGGTGCAGGTCGAAGCCGGGTGGATAAGCGACGCGCACCTCACAGCCGGCGGCCGCGGCGGTGAGCAGGAAGGAATGGGGCACCGCCTTGGGCAGGGGTTTGATGTGGGGCGCCCACGTGAGGGTCACCGGCAGACCCCGGGTGTCGCCGAACTCCTCGCGCAGCGTCAGGAGGTCGGCGAGTCCCTGGCAGGGATGCTCCCGGGCGGACTCCATGCTGATCACCGGTACCCCCGCAAGCTCGCGGAAGGCCTTGAGCAGTGGGTCCGCCGCATCCGCATCGTCGTCCTGCAGTGCACCGAAGCTGCGTACCGCCAGGGCATCCATGTAGCGTCCCAGGACGGGGATGGCTTCCCGGATGTGCTCCGGCCGGTCACCGTCCATGACGGCGCCCTTGCGGTCCTCGAGCTTCCATACCCCGTTCCCCACGTCCAGCACCACGGCGTTGCCGCCACCGCGCAGCATGGCGGCCTCGAAAGACACGCGGGTGCGGAGCGAAGGATTGAAGAACACCATGCCGAGCAGCTTGCCCGCGAGGTGCGGCCCCGGCACCTGTTGCTTCCATTGCTGGGCTTCGGCAAGGATCGAAGCTACGCCGCTCACGCCGAGATCGGCGATATGGGTGAAATGCTTCACTTACCCTGGAGCCCGGCACCGAATTCACCGATCGCCTCGAGCAGAGCATCCACTGCCGCCTCCGGGACATTGAGGGGCGGCATGAGCCTGAGTACGGCCGGGTCCGAGGACCCGCCCACGAGGATGCGGCGCTCCTGCAGCCGCTTCTTGAGGGCCGCCGCGTGGAGACCGGCGTTCAGGCCGAGCAGCAGTCCTTCACCCCTGACCTCGCTGACGAAACTTCCGGCGAGCGCCGAGCGGATGCGGGATGCCTGGGCGGCGGCGTGCTCCATGAGTTTTTCCCGCCAGATGACGTCGAGGGTCGCGAGCAACGCGGCGCAAGCGAGCGGCCCGCCGCCGAAGGTGCTGCCGAGATCGCCGGGCTTCAAGGCGGCGGCGATGGTCCCGCTCATGAGCAAGGCCCCCATGGGCACACCCGAGGCGATGCCCTTGGCGAGGGTCAGCATGTCCGGCACGACGGAATAGAAATCCGCTGCGAAGGGCTTGCCGAGTCGCCCCACACCGGTCTGCACCTCGTCGAAGACGAGGAGCGCGCCGCTCTCGGCGCATTTATCCCTGAGGGCGGCGAACCAGGCGGCCGGAGCGGTCTTCACCCCCGCCATGGACTGGATGGGCTCCACGATCACCGCCGCCGTCCGGCTCAGGTCCGCAGCGGCGAGCGCCTTGAGATCGCCGAAGGGCAGGAAATCCACGCCAGGCAGCAGGGGCTCGAGGCCCTGCTTCAGGCCGGGCGCATCCGACACCGCGAGCGCGAGCAGTGTGCGACCGTGGAACGCCCCCTCGAAGGCTGCGAAGCGGTGGCGCCCGGTGATCTGTGCCGCGAGCTTGAGAGCGTTCTCGTTCGCCTCCGCACCGGAATTGCAGAAGAAGGCTGAAGCGAGCGGCGCGGGCGCGAAATCCACCAGGGCCGCCGCCGCGGCGTCCCGCACCGGCAAGCGGGCAGCGGCGGAATAGAAGATGAGCTCGCTCGCCTGGCGGGCGAGCGCCGCGGCGACCTCCGGGTGACTGTGACCGGTGCTGGCGACGCAATGGCCGCCGTAGAAATCCACGTAGCTTTGGCCCCGGTCGTCATACACCTTCTCCCCCGCGCCCCTGAGCAACGGGAAGGGATACGGTGTGTAGGTGGACAGCAGCGGGGGGGCCGAGGCCGCTGGGGGGTCCTTGAAAATATGCATTTATGCGTGAATAAAACCGTTATTAATGGTATATAATGCAGTTGTATACATCTTAATTCGTGCCAATGCAAGACCTGTGATGGGGGGGTTCATGCAGAGAGGAGCGCCGCCATGACCCTGGACGAAACCATCCTCCGATGCGTGGAGGAGCGGGAAGTGACCGACCAGGCGATGTTCCTGGATGTCCTCAAGCGTGCCGGTCACCGGGTGACCCAGCCCACCCTGTCCCGGCACCTCAACAAGCTCGGCATCCGCAAGGTCGCGGGCCGCTACCAACAGGTCGAACCCGATCCGGCGGAACTCCCGGCCTACGCCGTGACCGCCGCGCCCCCCAACCTGGTGATCATCAAGACCCGCCCCGGCTATGCCCAAGCCCTTGCCTTGCGGGTGGACCAGCACACCATCGACGGGGTCAGCGGGACGCTCGCGGGGGACGACACGGTGTTCCTCGCCGTGTCGCCGGCAAAGAAGATGCGCGCCGCCATGG
>DATIEQ010000340.1:0-5003 GCA_035455665.1 Gammaproteobacteria bacterium
TCGCCGCCGGCTTCGAGTCCACCGCCGCCGCCTATTCCGCCGCCGGCGCGCTCGGCGTGCCGCCGGGGAAGCTGCGCCGGACCCTCGACATCGGCTGGTGGCTCGGGCTCTCGGATCTCGGCTGGATGCTCATGGCGGCCACCGGCAAGGGCATCTGCTGGCTCGCGTTCGGCGAGGAGCCGGGCGCGATGCTGGAGGACCTGCGCGCCGCCTTCCCGAAGGCGCGCTTCAGGAACGACGAGCCGCGGCTCATCCGCTGGTTCGACGCGGTGCGCGAATTCGTGCTCTTGCCGCGGGAGGCGCTGGCGCTGCCGCTGGACATCCAGGGCACGGCGTTCGAGGCGCGGGTGTGGCGGGCGCTGCGCCGGGTGCCGCTCGGCCGCACCGTGAGCTACGGCGAGCTGGCGCGGCGCATGAAGCGCCCCACGGCGAGCCGCGCGGTCGCCTCCGCCTGCGCCCATAACAAGCTCGCGTTGCTCATCCCCTGCCACCGGGTGGTGGGCGCGGACGGGCGGCTCTCCGGTTACCGCTGGGGCACGGAGCGCAAGGCAAAGCTCCTCGAGCGCGAAGCCGCTGTGAAGAAAACGGCATGAACCCGTCAGTATTTTTCGATGTCCCAGGCGGCGGACCCGCGCTACAGTCTGCGCCGCGGAATCTGGTCGAGGCGGGCACAGCGATCTGGCACTACAGGCCTGTCTCCCCTGTGTGGGAGCATGGCCTCCGGGCGGAGGACACCGCCGGGAACTTCGAGAGCACGGCGGGGTCTGACCGCGCATTCGACGGGGGCGGGAGATGCGGATGAGAGTGCGAATGCTATCGATGCTTGCGTGTGCACTGAGTGCGGGCGGCGCGCTCGCGGACAATCTGCCCTTGACCAGCGGCAACGTGCAGTTCATGACGAACTACGTGGGACGTGGGCTCGCCCAGAGCGTTGGCCAGCCCTCGGTGGAAGGTGAGATCGACGTCAACTCCGGCGACGGCGTCTATGGCGGCGTAGATGCGAACAGCATCAACTGGGTCAACCAGGTCTACCCCGGCTCCAGCGTGGGGATGGAGATCGACGGCTGGGCGGGTTACCGCATGCACTTCGCCGAGGACTGGAGCTGGAAGGCCGGGTTCCTGCGCCTGCAGTTCCCCGGCAAGTACGTGCCGCAGACGCCCCCCGCGGATCAGCCGAATACTACCGAGGCTTACGGCTATATCAGCTGGAAGAGCTACAGCGCCCGGCTCAACGTGGAGGTGACCGATGCTTTCGCCACGCCGGACTCCAAGGGTTCCTGGTACTTGGACACCAACGGCTCCCAAGCGCTCGGTACCGACTGGACGCTCGCCGAACACCTGGGGCGCAACAACCGCCGCGGCATCAATAGCGTCACCGGTTTGCCGAACTCGCGCAGCAACTACACCGACTACAAAGTCTCGATCGCCTACGCCTTCGGCGAGGGCATGAGCCTCACGCTTGCCCACACCTGGACCAACGCCATCCCATCCGTCTACACCCTCAACGGCTACTACGTGGCCGGGCACCACACCTGGCTGCTCCTCGAGAAGGACTTCTGAAAGCCTTGCGAACGCCGCCACGCTTGCGGGCGGCGCCGGGTCGGACTATCGTGCTCACAGAACGATAACTCTTCCGGGGAGAACGACATGGCTACCGACATCGAAGCGCGCGGCGCGCGCTTGGCACGGCTGTGGCTCAAGATCGCCGTCACCTACCTGCTCGTGGGAGCCACCGCCGGCGTCTTCATGGGCGCCACAGAGCAATTCCAGTTCGCACCCGTGCACGCGCACATCAACCTGCTCGGCTGGGTGAGCATGGCGCTCGCCGGACTCATCTACCACTTCTACCCGCGGGCCGGCGGCAGCAAGCTCGGCGTGGCGCACTTCTGGATGCACAACCTGGTGCTGCCGCCGTCGATGGTGTTGCTGGCGGTGATGCTCGGAGGCCGCCCGGAGCTCGAACCTGTGGTGGGCATCTTCTCGGTGCTCTTGCTGCTCACCCTCGTGGTATTCGCGACGAATATCTACATGAACGTGAAGCCCTCGAACTAGCCCACCGTAGCATTGGAGCAGGGAATGGAAATCAGGACCACGCGCCCCGTCACCGGGTTCGGCCTGGCCCTGGCGGTCTTCGGCATCCCGCTTGCCGTGAATGGTTTCCGCTTCTTCTACGGCGAGGTCCATTCCGACCTGCAGTTCCTCGGCAAGGAGCTCTTGGTGTTCGGTGTCACCGCGTTACTGCTGCTGGTGGTGGTACGCGGCGAGAAGCTGCCGCTCGCTTCCATCGGTCTGCACACCCGCGCAGTGGGGAGGTCCATACTCTGGGGTCTGCTCGCGGCGCTGCTCTGTCTAGTGGCGGCCTTCGGCATCAATCTGCTCCTGCACCTCTTCGGAGCCCAGCTCGGTCACCAGGACGACAACCCCTACGAGCCTAGCCGCTGGCTGCTGCTGCTCACGGTGCTGCGCGCCGGCGTCTGCGAGGAGACCTGCTTACGGGGATACGCGATCGAGCGGCTGTTGAGCATCACCGGCAACAAATGGCTGGCCCTGGGGCTGCCGCTGGCGCTGTTCGCCGTCTTCCATTTCCGCCTGGGGGCGGCGGGCGTCCTGGTGGCGCTGGTGCTCGGCGCGATCCTCACCGTCTTTTACTGGAAGCGCCGCGACCTTCTCTCGAACATCATCGCCCACACGCTGGTGGATGCCGTCCCGAACCTGCTGCTTCCACTGTTCGGCGTCCACTGAAGCTCGGAACCGGAACAAAAAACCCGGCTCTGCCGGGTTTTTTTTGCTTTCATGCATCCGGAGAAATCATTTGATCCGCGTCTCTCGCCCCTGCGCCATCAACGTCCAGTTCTGCTGGTCGACGGAGAATTCCTGGCGGTACTCGATGGTGTCGGGATTGGTGAAGACGTTGACGGTGCGCAGATACGTCACCTGACCGAATTTGGTGATCTGCCCTGGATAAGTCCAGGTGTTGCCGGCGATCAGCAACTCTCCCGAGACCGCGCGGCTGCCGTCCGCCGGCACATAGGTGACCCCGTAGGTGTCGCCACCCTTGTAGGTGAAAACCAGCAGCACCCGCGAGACTCCGTTGGAGCTCTGGTTGCAGACGTAGAAATCGCCGTCGTGCCCGCATGCGTTGGTCTGCAGCGATGACACCGCCCCGGCGCTGCTATAGATGGTGTCGAAGTTCTGCGAATCGCTCTTCCAGGCGCCGGCGAATATCTTGAGCTTGTCGAGCGCGGTGCTGTTCTGCGTATCGGCGGCAAGCGCCGCCGCCCCGGACAAGATCGTCAGCATGAAGAGCAGAAACCATTTCATGAGGGTCTCCCTGGTCGTCGATCTTCGTGGGATTGAAGCGTGATTTCACGTTTAGCGCATCAGTCCGGAATAAGCTTAGCGTGTTGGCGGTCTCTAAATCTGTGACGCGGATGGCGGAATCCGCTTGATCCAGGTCAAGCCACCCTGTCCAGGGCTGGTTTATGCTACTTTCCAAGCCCGCTCTAGCGCGCTCCTCGAACCATCTGATTTCCAAAGGGAAGCATGCGTCTCAGGCCCCTCTTACTCAGCGCCTTCGTTGGGCTCACGCTCTCCTCTGGGAACGCCTGGGCCTGCTCGAGCTGCGGCTGCACGCTCAACACCGACCTCGGCAGTCAGGGGATCGTGACGGGCAGCGGCTGGCGGCTCTACCTGCGCTACGACCTCGTGGATCAGGACCAGTTGCGCAGCGGCGACGCCGCAGTCACCCCACCGCCGCTGCCCACGTCCCAGGAGATCGAGCAGGAGACCCGCAGCGGCTATACCACTCTCGGACTGGGCTACGGTATCAATCGCCGCTGGAGTCTGGACTTGCAGCTCCCCTGGATCGACCGCCATCACAGCACCTACGCGGCGGGTGACACGGTGCTCTCCTCCTCCGACAGCGATTCCCTCAGCGACGTACGCCTGCTCGCCCGTTACGCCGGCTTCGCGAACGACATGAGCACGGGCTTCACCTTCGGTTTGAAGCTCCCGACGGGCAGCCACGACACCACGTTCGCCGCAGGCCCGCAGGCGGGGCAGCGCCTGGACCGCAGCCTGCAGCCCGGCAGCGGCACCACCGACCTGCTCCTCGGCGTGTACCATTTCGACGACTTCGGGCCGCAGTCCGGCTGGTTCGCCAATGCCCTCTATCAACATGCGCTCACGGAGAGCGACGGCTTCAAGCCCGGCGATACGGTGAACCTGAACCTCGGACTGCGCTATTACTGGGGCGATATCCTGACGCCGCAACTGCAGATCAACGCCCAGGTGCGTGGCCACGATACGGACCCCGACCCCACCGGGCACCTCAGCAGCGGTGGGCGCGTGTTGTATATCAGCCCCGGGTTCACGTTCATGGTGAACGACAGCTGGCACGGCCACGTGTTCGTGCAGCTTCCGGTCTACCAGCAGGTCTACGGCCTGCAGCTCGCGCCGACCCGCATACTCTCCATCGGCATGAGCTACGCCTTCCGATGAACGTGCGCGCTGCGGCAAGCCTCGCCGTCGCGGCGCTCCTCTGCCTGCCGCCGGCATTGGCGTTGGACACGGGTGACGCGGCCCCCGCGCTCGAGCTCGCGCAACTGGACGGCAAGCCGTTCGACCTCGCCGCGTTCAAGGGCCACGTGGTGGTGTTGAACCTCTGGGCCACCTGGTGCGAACCCTGCCGCAAGGAGATGCCGGCGCTGGACGACTTCTACAAGAAATACCGCGAGCGGGGTGTGGTGGTGTTCGGCCTGAGCGAGGACGACACGGACGCGGCCGGGGAGGTGCGCGCCACGATGGCGGCCTTCTCCTATCCCGCCGCGCTCGCCCGCGGTGCCCATGACAACGGTTTCCACATGCCGCGCGCGTTGCCGCTCACCTACGTCATCGACGCGACCGGCGTGATCCGCGCCAAGCTCTGGCCGGGCGGCACGCAGGTGACGGAAGAGAATCTCGAAAAAGCCGTGGAGCCGCTGCTGAATACGAAGTGATGCGCG
>DATIEQ010000341.1:0-3541 GCA_035455665.1 Gammaproteobacteria bacterium
ATCGGGGTCATCCCGATCTTCATCAACCTCACCTATAACCAGACCGCCCAGGAGCGCAACCGCACCGCGCTCATGGCTGCCATCACGGTGGGCGTGGTGCTGGGCGTGGCCTTGCTCGCCGGCGAGCGCATCCTGGATTTCTTCGGCATCAGCGTCGCCTCGTTCCAGGTGGCGGGCGGCATCCTCATCCTCTACAACTCGCTGTCCATGCTGCAGGCGAAGATGAACGCCACCCGGCAGACGGAGGAGGAAGCTCAGGAGACGGCGGAGCGGGAGGACGTGGCGGTGGTGCCGATCGGCGTGCCGCTCACCGCGGGCCCGGGGGCCATCAGCACGGTGATCCTGTACGGCCACAAGCCTGCGCTCTTCGGTCGCTATGTGATCCTGTTCGCCGGCATCGCCATCGTCGCGGCCATCGTCTGGGCCGCGTTCCGCCTGGCGCCGCTCATCTCGCGGGCGCTCAGCCGCACCGGCATCAACATCGTGACGCGACTGATGGGCCTCATCATGGCGGCCATCGGCATCGAGTTCATCGCGTCAGGTTTAAAGATACTGTTCCCGGGGCTGACGCCCTAAAAATGGATCTTTTGTTCTCTGGCGGCGTTGCGAATGTCCTCGCAATCCTCACGTACTACCGTGTACGCTCCGGTTGCTCGGCCATTCGCGCCTAGCCATAGAACAAAATCTCTCATTTTTAGATTTGACTTCAGGTCTTCCGGACCTTGGTGATGGTGACGGTGGCGAGGGGCACGTCTTTATGGCCACCCTTGCTGCCGGTCTTCACCTCGGCGATCTTGTCCACCACGTCGGTACCCTGGGTGACCTTGCCGAACACCGCATAGCCGAAGTCGCGCTTGCCGTGGTCCAGGAAGGTGTTGTCGGCCAGGTTGATGAAGAACTGGCTGGTGGCGCTGTTGACGTCCGAGGTGCGCGCCATGGCGATGGTATAGGGCTCGTTGGAGAGGCCGTTATCCGCCTCGTTCTTGAGCGGGGCGCGGGTCTTCTTCTGCTGCATGTCCGCCGTGAAGCCGCCGCACTGCACCATGAAATCAGGGATGACGCGGTGGAAGATGGTACCGTCGTAGAACCCCTCGTCCACGTAAGCGAGGAAGTTCTGCACGGTGAGCGGTGCCTTGTCGGCGAAGAGTTCGAGGGTGATGTCGCCGAGATTCGTAGTGAGGATGATCATGGCGGCTCCCGCGTAGTGTGGACGTATTCTAGCCCGGAGCCTGCGACCTTTCCCAGATGCCGCCGCTCGCGCGTTCATGGCCCTGCAGGTCGTGGAACGTCTCGATCCCGGAGAAGCCCTGGACCCGCAGTAGCGCGCGCACCGCGTCCGCCTGGTCCAGTCCGTGCTCGAGATACATTGCGCCGCCCCGTTCAAGATGGCGCGGCGCTCGCTGCACGATGGAGCGGATCGCCTCGAGGCCGTCCTGGCCGGAGGCGAGTGCGGCACGCGGCTCGAAGCGCAGGTCGCCCTGCTGCAGGTGCGTGTCGCCGTCCTTCACGTAAGGCGGGTTGGAGACGACGAGGTGGAAGCGCCGTGAACCGAGCGGCACGTACCAATGCCCCTGCAGGAACTCCAGGTTCTGGAGTCCGAGGGAGGAGGCGTTCTCCCGTGCCACGCGCAAGGCAGCGGCGCTCACGTCCGTGGCTGTCACTCGACAGCAGGGTCGCTCGGAGGCGAGCGCGAGCGCGAGGGCGCCGCTCCCGGTGCCGAGATCGAGGAGTCTCCACTCGGCATCCGCGGGGATGCGGCGCAAGGCCTGTTCGACCAGGAGCTCCGTCTCGGGACGGGGGATGAGCGTCGCTGGCGTGATCTTGAGTTTCAGCGACCAGAACTCACGCTCACCTGTGAGATAAGCGATCGGCTCACCCTTGCGCCGGGCGGCGACCAACCGCGCGAACGCCTCCTGAGAACCGTCGTCCGGGGTCTCCTCCGGATGGGCATGGAGGCGAGTACGCGTGCAGCCGAGCGCATGCGCGAGCAGCAGTTCCGCCTCCAGCCGCGGCGTATCGCCGCTGTCACGTAGTTCGTCGCTGGCGGTCTCGAGCAGGCTGGCGATGGTGGCTGGCATGGTACGGCGGCGGTGGAGTGGGTTTATTGTAATGGCTCCCGTAAAATGACGCCTTCTTTCAAGGCTCGGGAGGGCGCATGCGCGTCTATTCCAACGTGCTCGAGATGGTCGGCAACACGCCGATGCTGGAGCTGAAGCGCCTCGACGCCGGGCCCTGCCGCCTGTTCCTCAAGCTCGAGTTGATGAATCCCGGCGGCTCCATCAAGGACCGCATCGGACTCAGCATGATCGAGGAGGCGGAGCGGCGCGGCGACCTGAAACCCGGCGCCACCATCGTCGAGGCCACCGCCGGCAACACGGGCCTCGGACTCGCCCTGGTCGCCGCCCAGAAGGGTTACCGGCTGGTGCTGGTGATCCCAGACAAGATGAGCCAGGAGAAGATCTTCAACCTACGGGCCATGGGTGCCGAGGTGGTACTGACCCGTTCCGACGTGGCCAAGGGCCATCCGGAGTATTACCAGGACCTGGCGAAGCGCATGGCGGAGGAGTCGGGCGCCTTCTTCGTCAACCAGTTCGGCAATCCCGACAACGTGAAGGCCCATGAGACCACCACGGGACCCGAGATCTGGCGGCAGATGGAACAGGATTTGGACGCGGTGGTGGTCGGCGTGGGCTCCAGCGGCACCCTGACCGGTATCGGACATTACTTCATGAAGACGGCGCCCCATGTGGAGATGGTGCTGGCCGATCCCAAGGGTTCGGTGCTCGCGGATTACATCAAGACCGGCAAACTGGGAGAGAAGGGCGGTTGGCTGGTGGAAGGCATCGGCGAGGACTTCATCCCGGATATCTGCGACCTGTCAGTGGTGAAGCACGCCTACACTATTCCCGACAGCGAGGCCTTCGAGACCTCCCGCGACGTGCTGCGCAAGGAAGGGCTCCTCTTGGGATCCTCCTCCGGCGTGCTGATCGCCGCGGCTTTGCGCTATTGCCGCGCCCAGAAGAAGCCCAAGCGGGTGGTCACGCTCGGCGCCGACACCGGCAACAAGTACCTCTCCAAGCTGTACAACGATTTCTGGATGATCGAGCAGGGCTTCATGGCGCGACCGCGGCGCAGCGACCTGGGTGATTACGTGGGGCGGCCCTACTGGGAGCGGGCCACGGTCTATGTGGGCCCGGCGGATACCCTCGCCACCGCCCATACCCGCATGCGCAACAACGGCATCTCGCAGCTGCCGGTCATGAACGGCAAGGATTTCCTAGGTGCGGTGACGGAGATAGACATCATCCAGACGGTGCAGAAGGACCCGCGCGGTTTCACCCAGGAGGTGCGCACCGCTTTGGACCCAGACTTCCCGCGCCTCCAGGTCAGCCAGACACCGCAGGCGCTGTTCTCGCTTCTGGAGACGGAGACTGCGGTGGCGGTCATGGACGGTGACAGCTTTCTCGGACTCGTGACGCGCAGCGATCTCCTCAACCGCCTGCGCCTGCAATAAGTTCCTCCCGGAGAATTTCGTGAAAAC
>DATIEQ010000342.1:0-7084 GCA_035455665.1 Gammaproteobacteria bacterium
GAGGACCACGGCGAGGAAGCTCATGGCCGACTAGTGGACCCGCCCCCGCCGCCGCTTGCAAGGGCTCGGCGGTAGCGCGGCCAGTCGAATGAGGGTCCGGGATCGGTCTTGCGCCCCGGGGCGACGTCGCTGTGACCCACGACGCGCCCGGCGTCTATGCCGGGATAGGCGCGCATCAGCGCGCGGGTGACCACGACCAGCGTGCGGTACTGCGGGTCCGTGTAGGGCAGCTCGTCCGTGCCTTCGAGTTCGATGCCGACGGAGAAATCGTTGCAGGCGCTCCGCCCCTGGAAGCTCGATTCACCCGCATGCCAGGCGCGCCGGTGGAAGGGCACGAATTGGAGGCAGCCGCCGTCGCGGCGGATGAGGAGATGGGCGGCGACCTTGAGCGTGGCGAGCGTGGCGAAATAGGGATGGGCGCCCGTCGCGAGCTTGCCGGCGAACAGCTGCTCGATCCAGGGTCCGCCGAACTCCCCCGGCGGGAGGCTGATGCCGTGGATGACCAGAAGCTCGACGACCGCCCCCGGCGGACGCGCGTCACAATGGGGCGAGGCTGCGTAGCGCACGCCCACGAGCAGGCCGGTCGCGGGGTCCAGCTGCATTGTTTCGGCCCTGAAACTATCGTTCATATGCGCATGTTGCCCCGTAGGGCTGAAATGCGCAAAACTGACCCTACTGAATCCCGCCGGATACCCCGCCCATGGCCGAGACCCGCGCCGTGCCCAAGCTCCGGGAGCTGATCGCCGGGCTCATCCACGCCCCGTCCGTGAGCAGCGTGAGCCCGGAGTTCGACATGACGAACCAGCCCACGGCGGAGCGCATCGGTGGCTGGCTCGACTCCCTGGGGTTCGCGGTGGAACTCCTCGAGATCCCCGGCCATCCCGGCAAGCTCAACGTGATCGGCACCCTGGGGCGCGGCCCCGGCGGCCTCGTGCTCGCGGGCCACATGGATACCGTGCCCTTCGACGAGGGACTGTGGGCCTCCGACCCCTTCCGGCTCGATGAGCGGGACGGCAACTACTACGGCCTCGGCATCAGCGACATGAAGGGTTTCATCGCGCTGGCCATCGAGGCGGCGTCCCGTTACCAGGCGAAGGATCTGAAACAGCCGCTCATCATCCTCGCCACCGCCGACGAGGAGAGCACCATGTGCGGCGGGCGGGCGCTGGTCGCGGCGGGGCGGCCCAAGGCGCGCTACGCGGTCATCGGTGAGCCCACCTCCCTGAAGCCCGTGCACATGCACAAGGGCATCCTCATGGAGGCGGTGCGCGTCGTCGGCCACTCCGGTCATTCCAGCGACCCCGCCCTCGGCCGCAACGCGGTGGAGGGCATGCACCAGGCCATCGCCGTGCTGCTCGCCTATCGTGGGGAACTGCAGGTGCAGCGGCGCGACGCCCACTTCAAGGTGCCCCACCCGACGCTCAACTTCGGTCACATCAAGGGCGGCGACAACCCGAACCGCATCTGCCCCGAATGCGAGCTGCACTTCGACCTGCGCATCCTGCCCGGCATGCACGTGGACCAGGTGCGCGCCGAGGTGCGCGCGCGCCTCGAGCGGGAGATGGAGGACAGCGGCTTCGGCGTGGAGTTCAGGAGCCTGTTCCACGGGGTGGACGCGCTGCAGACCTCCGCCACCTCGGAGCTCGTGAAGACGGCAGAGAAGCTCACCGGCCACGCCGCGGAGTCGGCGGCCTTCTGCACCGAGGGCCCCTTCCTGCAGGCGCTCGGCATGCAGACGCTGATCCTCGGCCCCGGCGACATCCGCGTGGCCCACCAGCCGAACGAATCCCTGCCGCTCGCGATGCTGGATCCCACCCTCAAGATCCTCGACCAATTCATCCAGCGCTTCTGCGTGGCGGACGCGGCGTAAGCCGCCCCCGGCGGATCAGCATGGGCGCCAACGACGCTTTCATCCGCCGCGACCTACGGGTGCTATGGCACCCCTGCACCCAGATGAAGGACCACGAGGCCCTGCCGCCGGTGCCCATCCGCCGCGGCCAGGGGGTGTGGCTCGAGGACTTCGAGGGGCGGCGTTATCTGGACGCCGTGAGCTCCTGGTGGGTGAACCTCTTCGGCCACTGCAACCCGCGCATCAACGCGGCGCTCGCCCAACAACTGGAAGAACTCGAACACGTGATCCTGGCGGGCTTCAGCCACGTGCCGGTGGTGGAGCTCTCGGAGCGCCTGGTGCAGCTCGCGCCGCCCGGCCTCAGCCGCTGCTTCTACGCGGACAACGGCTCCTCCGCCATCGAGGTGGCGGTGAAGATGAGCTTCCATTACTGGAAGAACCTGGGGAAACCCAAGAAGACCCGTTTCATCACCCTGACCAACAGCTACCACGGCGAGACGCTCGGGGCGCTCGCGGTCGGCAACGTGCCCCTCTATAAGGAGACTTACAAGCCACTGCTCATGGACGTGCTTTCAGTGCCGACACCGGACTGTTATGAGCGCTCGCCCAGCGAGGACTGGGAGAGCCATAGCAGGAGAATGTTTGCTGAGATGGAAGAGGCGCTGGAACGGCACGCGGACGAGGTCTGTGCGGTGATCCCGGAGCCCCTGGTGCAATGCGCCGGGGCCATGCGCATGTACCACCCGGTGTACCTCAAGCTCCTCAGGGAAGCCTGCGACCGGCATGGGGTGCATCTCATCGCCGACGAGATCGCCGTGGGTTTCGGCCGCACGGGGACCATGTTCGCCTGCGAGCAGGCGGGGATCACCCCGGATTTCATGTGCCTATCGAAAGGTCTCACGGGCGGCTACCTGCCGCTCTCGGTGGTGCTGACCCGCGAGGCGGTGTACCAGGCCTTCTACGACGACTACACCAAGCTCAACGCCTTCCTCCATTCCCATAGCTATACGGGCAACGCTCTCGGCTGCCGGGCGGCCTTGGCGACCCTGGATATCTTCCGGGACGATGATGTGATCAATAAGAACCGCGCCCTGGCACGGCGCATGACGGAAGCTGCCGCGCCCCTCGCGGACCATCCCCACGTAGCCGAAGTGCGCCAGACGGGCATGATCCTCGCCATCGAGATGGCGAAGGATAAGAAAAAGGAAGAGCCCTACCCCTGGCAGGAGCGCCGTGGATTGCGGGTCTATCAGCACGGCTTGAAACGCGGCGTGCTACTTAGGCCCATCGGCAACGTCATCTACTTCATGCCGCCCTACGTCATCACGCCCGAGGAGATCGGCTTCATGGCCCAGGTGGCCGCCGAAGGCATAGACCTCGCGACTAAAAACTGACATGCGCACCCCCCGCCTCTACCATCCCATGCCCCTCGCTGCGGACAGCCGCGTGGAGCTCGCCGCTTCCGCGGCCAAGCACCTGCTCATCGTGTTGCGACTCAAGCCTGGCGCAGCGCTCGTCCTCTTCGACGGCTCGGGCAATGAGTTCGACGCACGTCTAGAAGAGCCGGGTAAGAAGAGCGCCTGGGTGGCCGTGACGGGGAGGCGCGAGAGTAAGGTCGAATCGCCGCTCGTGGTGACTCTCGCCCAGGGCGTGTCCCGGGGCGAACGCATGGACTACACGGTGCAGAAGGCGGTGGAGCTCGGGGTCGCGGGGATCATCCCAGTCCTCATGGAACGCAGTGTCGTGAAGCTCGACGCAGAAAATATAAAGCGCAAGCAGGAGCACTGGCAGTCCGTCGTCATCGGCGCCTGCGAGCAATCGGGGCGCGTACGGGTACCGCCGGTGCAACCACCCCAGAACTTCGGCGCTTTCCTGGATGGCCATCGCAGTGGCGGCCTGGGGCTCCTGCTCGATCCCCTCGCCAAACACGCGCTGAAGGATCTACCCTCACCGAAAGACGGCCGGGTGCTCTTACTAGTAGGGCCGGAAGGGGGCTTGAGCGAAGTGGAGCGCAAAATGGCGCAGTCGGCAGGGTTCCAGGGAATCAGACTCGGCCCACGGATACTTCGCACCGAAACCGCGGCGCTGGTGGCACTCAGTCTCTTGCAGGCGTCATGGGGCGATCTCGACTGATAGTTGTGATCTTCGGCTCTTTACTCTACTTCTTTGTTATACCAACCTCTTTTACAGAGTCCATCCTAAATTCATAGATGTGATGGACGCTTTTCCATCTCTTGTTCGCTTCATCGAATAGGCCTTGGTCTAACGTAATCTTCGCGCATAACTCTTCTGCGAGTCCCGAACATCGTGAAACAGACTGCACCGTCCATTCATGGGCTTTGTCCAGGTGATAAGTAACTGAGGTTACCGGCTCTCGCTCATTATCAGATATGACGACATATAGATCGTCTTGTTCGCATTGCTCACTCGGCTCTTGACATTCACTATCACCCGCGACGCGGACTATCCTGACAAAGACAGGCAGATCTTTTTCACTATCAAACAGTATTACTACGTTGGGCAAAACTGTGCTCAACAAGCCCTTCTCGACTTTCGGCCCGGCTTGAGTTGGCAAAGCGGCCATAAACCCGAAGGCAAGGACAAAGAAACTACTGAGTGATTTCATTTCCTGTCTTTCCTTGACCCAAATAGCACTACAAGCAAAAGCGTGATGAGCGAAGCTAGGGCTAGGCGCGGGAGGCGAGCAGAGGGAGCGTACTCTTGGTGTACGTGACCGACTGCGAGACCGAAGCGCAACAACGCCCTGCCGAGCGCAGCAGCTTTTACGCGGGGGGAAGTGGGATTTCAGTAGCCGAGCCGGTCATGGTCGCAGTGTCGGTGAACCGTCTCTCCGGCATGATCTCCACCAACTTCGTCTCGATGGCCTCGAGGTCCGGCACGTAGGGCCGCTCGTTCGCCATGCGCAGCCGGTTCAGGATCGGCGCGTCGGCGCCGAAGTCGTTCTCGGGCTCGACCGATAAGACCGCCGGGTTCACGCGCACGAGGTAAGGGTAGCCCTGGGTCATGAGGGCGAACAGCGGCGGCGCCATCTGCTCGGCGATGGCGTGGATCACCGCGATGCGGGTACGGTTCGCCCGCTCCGGCACCTTGCGGCCGCACAGCCCCTCGAAGGAGATCAGCGGGATGTCCTGGTTCTGCCAACGGACGAGGCCGATGATCCAGTCGGGCGCACCGCGCACCGGCTTCGGGCGCAGGTAGCCGGTGACCTCCGCGACGGACACGCGCGGCAGGATGAGCTTGCCGCCCGTCACCGGGATCAGCAGGCTATAGACCTCTTGCAGTGACTCGGCCATGACGCGTCACCAGCTCGTGCGTTGCGGATTGAACTTGCCCACCAGTTCCTGGATGTTCTCCAGCAGTTCCGCTTCCTGGTAGGGCTTGCCCAGGTACTTGTTCACCCCGATCTCCATGGCGCGGTTGCGGTGCTTCTCGCCGGTGCGCGAGGTGATCATGATGATGGGGATGTTCTTGAAACGCTCGTCGTTGCGCATGTGCTGCGCGAGCTCGTAGCCGTCCATGCGCGGCATCTCGATGTCGAGCAGCATCACGTCCGGCATGTTCTCCTGCAGCAGCGAGAGCGCGTCCACGCCGTCCTTCGCGGTGATGACGCGCATGCCGTAGCGCTCCAGGAGGCGCTGGGTCACGCGGCGCACGGTGATGGAATCGTCCACCACCATGGCGAAGGTGCGCACGTCCTCCTCCGGCGCCGCGCGCTCCTCCACCACCGGCTGCTCGGCGGCCGCGAGCTCGACGGTGCGCGCCAGCGCGGTGACGTCCAGGATCAGGAGGATGCTGCCGTCGCCCAGGATGGTGGCGCCGGACAGGCCGCGGATGCTGCCCACCTGCGGGCCCACGGCCTTCACCACCACCTCGCGGCTGCCCTGCATGCCTTCGGTGATGAGCGCGGTGGAGGCGTCGCCGGAGCGCACCAGGAGGAGCGGGATGGTGTGCAGTTCCTCGGGGAACTGCGGCGCGCCGATGCCGAGCAGCACCGACAAGTGCTGCAGCCGGTACGGGCGGCCGCCGTAGGTATAGATCGGGTTCTCGCCCGCCATGAGCTGTTCCAGCTGCACGCGCGGGATGCGCGCGATGGCCTCGATGGCGGGCAGCGGCACACCGTAGGGTTGTTCCGCCACGGTGACCATCAGCGCTTGGGTGATGGACAGGGTGAAGGGCAGGCGCACCGTGAACTTCACCCCCTGGCCCTCGGTGGAATCCATGCGGAACGAGCCGTTCAGGAGCTTGATCTCGCTCGCCACCACGTCCATGCCCACGCCGCGGCCGGCGGTCTGGGTCACCTGCTCGGCGGTGGAGAAGCCGGGCTCGAGGATGAAGGCCATGATGTCGCGCTCCGTGAGGCGCGCGTCCTTGGTGGTCAGTTTGAGCTGCTCGGCCTTCTTGCGGATCGCCTTGATGTTGAGGCCCGCGCCGTCGTCCATGACCTCCATCACCACTTCGGAGCCTTCGCGGTGCAGGGCGATGGTGATGGTGCCGGTCTCGGGCTTCTTGCGCTGCTTGCGGACCTTCGCGGTCTCGATGCCGTGCACCACGGAGTTGCGCAGCATGTGCTCGAGGGGCGCGAGCACGCGCTCCAGCACCTGCCGGTCCATCTCGCCTTCTGCGCCGATGAACCGGAGCTCGACCTGCTTGTGTTCCTCGTCCGCGGTCTGGCGCACCACGCGGCGCAGGCGCTGGGCGTGACGGGAGAAGGGCACCATGCGCGTACGCATGAGGCCGTCCTGCAGTTCGGTGGTGACGCGCGACTGCTGCAGCAGCAGTGTCTCGGCCTCGCGGGCCTGGTTGGTCAAGAGGCCCTGGATGCTGACCAAGTCGCCCACGGACTCGGCCAGCGCGCGCGAGAGCTGCTGCATGGTCGAGAACTGGTCGAGCTCCAGCGGGTCGAAGTCGGGATTGGCCACGCCTTCCTGCTGGACGTACTGCGAGCGGATCTGCGCCTCGGTCTCGATCTCGAGCTTGCGCAGCTGGTCGCGCAGGCGCACCACCGTCTGTTCGAGCTCGCCCAGGTTGAAATTGATGGTGGTGACCTGCTGTTCCAGGCGGGAGCGGTAGATGCCCACCTCGCCGGCGTAGTTGAGCGCGTGCTCCAGGAGGTCGGCGCGGACGCGGACCAGCTCGTACTGGATGCGCGAGCCGGCGCGCCGCTCCGCCTCGCCGCCGAGCGCCGCTTCCGCGGCGGCTTCTTCCGGCAGCTCC
>DATIEQ010000343.1:0-14057 GCA_035455665.1 Gammaproteobacteria bacterium
GTCAGCGGGCACCTTGAGCTCGCCCATGCTGTCATGCTCGCTGCGATAGGCCTTCTCGCTCATCGTCGGCTCCTCAAGAATTTAGATAACAAATGAGGTATAACACACTGATTCGATGATATAATTATCACTTGATAATCGAGGCGGCGGGGTACATCGGTTATTATCCGCCATTCCATTTGGGGTTGCATCCGGAATCCATGAAAGCCTCCTCCCTCACGGCGCTCTCGCCTTTGGACGGACGTTACGCCGCCAAGACCGAGGCCCTGCGCCGGCTCTACAGCGAATACGGCCTCATGAAGTCACGGGTGGCGGTGGAACTCGCCTGGTTTGCCGCCCTGGCCGGCGAGCCCGGCATACCGGAGGTACCCAGCCTGGATGCTGACGCGGAAGCCCACCTACGAGCGCTGGCGGAAGGCTTCGATGAAGCGGCGGCGGAACGCGTCAAGGATATCGAAACCACCATCAACCACGACATGAAGGCGGTGGAGTACTACCTGAAGGAGCGGCTACAGGAGCGCCCCGGCCTCAAGGTGGTAAGCGAGTTCGTGCATTTCGGTTGCACCTCCGAGGACATCAACAACCTGGCTTACGCCCTCATGCTGCGGGAAGGCCGCGACAGCCTGCTGCTGCCGGTGATGGATCGCATGATCGAGCGGCTGCGGGCATTCGCGCACCGCTACGCGGACCTCGCCATGCTGGCACGCACCCACGGCCAACCCGCCTCGCCCACCACCCTCGGCAAGGAGCTCGCGAACATCGTCGCCCGGTTGCGCCGGCAGCGGGATCAACTCAAGGCCGTGCGCCTCATGGGCAAGATGAACGGCGCCGTGGGCAACTACAACGCGCACCTCGCCGCCTATCCCGAGGTGGACTGGCCGGCGCTCAGCCGCAAGATGGTCGAATCGCTCGGGCTCGAGTGGACGGCCTATACCATCCAGATCGAACCTCACGACTACATGGCGGAATACTTCGACGCCCTCGCGCGCTTCAACACGGTGCTGCTCGATGCCTGCCGCGATATCTGGGGTTACATCGCCCTCGGGTACTTCCGCCAGAAGCCCGTCAGCGGTGAGGTGGGTTCCTCCACCATGCCCCATAAAGTGAACCCTATCGATTTCGAGAACGCCGAGGGCAACCTGGGCCTGGCGAACGCGCTGTTGCGGCATTTCGCCGAGAAGCTGCCGCTCTCCCGCTGGCAGCGTGATCTCACGGATTCTACCGTGCTGCGCAACGTGGGTGTCGCCCTGGGCCATGGCATGCTCGCCTACGACTCGTTCCTCAAGGGTCTGAGCAAGCTCGACGCAGACGCGCAACGGATCGCCGCAGACCTCGATGCCAATTGGGAAGTGCTGGCGGAGGCGGTGCAGACCGTGATGCGCCGTTACGGGGTGGACGAGCCTTATGAGAAACTCAAGGCCCTCACCCGCGGCAGGCGCATCGACGCCGAATCCATGCGAAACTTCATCAAGGAACTTGAGATTCCCAATGACGCCAAAGCGCGGCTGATCGCCCTCACGCCGGCGGCTTATACCGGCGCTGCCGCGAAACTCGCCAAGGAGATCTGACGTGATCCATCTGAGCCCGCTTTTCCGCCGCGCGTTGCCGGCGGTAGCCTGCGTGACGCTGATCGCCGGGTGCGCTACTAGCCCGGTGAACAAGCCATTGCATGCTGAAGGCGAGGCCCAGGTCGGCTGGGCAGAACAGACGGACACCGACGGCAGCCTCATCATCATCGTCGCCACCGATGGCAGCGTGCCCTACACCAAGATCATGCAGACGGCGGAAGAGCGGGCAAAACAGCGCTGCACGTTCGGCTATCACGTCATGAACGTGGACGGCGGTGACCTGCCTCAACTCGACGCGGATTCGCCGCGCTTCATCATCGGCAGCGAGCTGCGCTTCAAGGTCCACTGCTTCGAGAACGACAAGAAGTAGCGTCAATGCCTCGCGGTTCCTCTCCGCTGCTCGGCGGCCAGACGCCCGCGGGATTCCTCAAACGCCACTGGCAGAAGAAACCACTGCTCATACGCGACGCTTTCCCGGGGTTCCGGTCACCCCTCGGGCCTCGCGAACTCGCCGGACTCGCCTGCGAGGATGGCGTCGAGTCGCGGCTGGTGTTACAGACTCGTCGAGCCCCCGGCTGGCAGCTCCGGCACGGACCCTTCAAACGCCGGGATTTCCTGCACCTGCCCAAGCGCCGTTGGACGCTGCTGGTCCAGGACGTGGACAAGCATGTCCCAGCGGTCGCTGAGCTCCTCACTCCCTTCCGCTTCATTCCCGACTGGCGCATCGACGACCTGATGATCAGTTACGCCGCCGATGGGGGCTCGGTGGGTCCGCACGTGGATTCCTACGATGTGTTCCTGTTGCAAGCGGAGGGCCTGCGGCGCTGGGACGTCAGTTCTCGCCCCCACGCGCCGGCAGAGGCCGCCGGGCTCGAACTGCGCCAGGTGCAGGACTTCGTGCCGGAAGAGAGCTGGCTCCTGTTTCCCGGCGACATGCTGTATCTCCCCCCCGGCGTCGTCCATCACGGCGTGGCGCTCGGTCCGGGGATGACCTGCTCCATCGGTTTCCGCGCGCCTTCCGTGGCAGAGCTGCTTGCAGATCATGCTGGCCACTTGCTGGAACGTAGGCCCGGCCAACGACGGTATACGGACCCCGACCTGACCCCGGCCGGCAAGCGTGGCGGTGAGCTGGACGCGCGGACACGTACCCGCTTGCGCCACCTGCTGCAAACCGAATTGCAATCCACCGGTTCAGATCTGGACATCGGTTTCGGGCGCTATCTCACGGAGATCAAACCCTGGCTGCAGCCGTCGCCGCCGAGACGCGCCTGCAACCCGGCGGAGATCGGACGGCGGCTTGCGACCGGCCAGAGCCTGAGTTGGCACGCCGCGAGCCGCACCCTATGGTTCAAGGGTCCGCATGCGGTCCATCTCTTCGTGGATGGCAGCCATTATCCCGTGCCGCCGCGTCTCGCTGCTTTCGCCCGTCTGTTGAGCGCTCATCGGCACTTCATCCCCCAGAAACTCGGCGGCTATGTAAGACACCCCGTCGCCGGGCCGCTGCTGAAGGGATTCATCGACCGTGGGCAACTCACGTGGCGGCGCTGACGCGCAAGCAGCCCCAGCTGCGCCCGGCCGACTGGATGCGTGACCAGCGAGCCATCAAGGCGGTACGCCTGGCGGTCTTCGTGCAGGAACAGGGCATACCAGAATCGGAAGAATGGGATGAGATGGACGCGGTTTGCGAGCACGTGCTCGCCCAGGATGAGGACGGGACTCCGATCGCGACGGGCCGGCTCGCGCCGGACGGCAAGATCGGGCGCATGGCCGTGCTCAAAGCCTGGCGAGGCCGCGGGCTGGGTGCAGCCCTCCTCCGATTCCTCATGGAGTCCGCGCGCCGCCGAGCCTTTCCACAATGCTACGTGTATGCTCAGAGCCATGCATCCGGGTTCTACGCACGCTATGGGTTCGCGGCACAGGGAGAAGAATTCATGGAAGCAGGCATCCTGCACCGCCGCATGCAGCTGAGGTTCTAGACGTGGAAACACCCAATCGGGACACCTATCAACGCCTCTCCACCGTGGCCGACAATCGCCGCGCCGCGGTCATGGTGGCCAAGAGCGCGAGTCGCGACCTCGCGCTCTTCAGCCGCGACCTGGAGCCGCTCATCTACGACACCGAAGAATTCGTCGCGGTCGTACAGGCGCTCGCCATCCGTTCGCGTTTCACCCGCATCCGCATCGTGTCCATAGACCCGGGTTCGTCGGTACGCGCCGGCCATCGGCTCATCGCCCTCGCCCAGCGTTTCAGCAGTTACATCGAGATACGCCGTGCGTCCGTCGATCATTCGACGCTCAGCGAGACATTCCTGCTGGCGGACGAAGCGGGCATCCTTTACCGCCCCGTCGCCAGCCAGTACGAAGGCTATGCCGATACGGAAGCTGCGCTCGACGCACGTCTGTACCTCAGGACGTTCAACGGCATCTGGGACCAGGCGGAGCCGGATCCCGAGTCCCGCCGGCTCGGTATATAACGACATGATCTGGAAGCCGCATGTGACGGTTGCGGCGATCGCGGAGCGCGATGGACGCTTCCTCATGGTCGAGGAAGAAGTGCGCGGCCGGCGTGTACTCAACAACCCCGCCGGGCACCTGGAGCCCTCCGAAAACTTCCTCGATGCGGTCCGGCGCGAGACTCTCGAAGAGACGGGCTGGGAATTCGAACCGGACACGGTGATCGGCATCTATCTGTGGAAGAACGAGTTGGACAAGACCATGCTGCGCGTCGCCTTCCACGGCCACTGCTCGCTGCATCACCCGCACCGCCCCCTCGACAAGGACATCCTGGGCGCGCATTGGTTGAGCCGGGTTGAGCTCACTTCTGGTGCACACAACCTGCGTAGCCCTATGGTTCTGTGCTGCATAGATGACTACCTCGCCGGCCGCCGCTACCCCCTCGAGCTTCTCACCCACCTGACCGAGCTCCCTGCCACTGCCGGAAAAGCCTGAAATCCGCGCGCGCGTTAAAATATGCTGATGGGTACCAAGGGCGAACGCGTCATCATCGGCATGTCCGGCGGAGTGGATTCTTCCGTCGCCGCCCTGCTCCTCAAACAACAGGGGTATGTGGTGGAAGGCCTGTTCATGGACAACTGGGAGGACGGCGAGGACGAGACCTACTGCACTGCTGCCCAGGACTTCCAGGACGCGCGCCAAGTCTGCGAGACCCTGAGCATCCCGCTCCACAAGGTGAACTTCGCCGCCGAGTACCGCGAGCGGGTGTTCCACCATTTCCTCGACGGCTACCGTGCAGGTTGCACGCCGAACCCGGACGTGCTTTGCAATAGCGAGATCAAGTTCAAGGCCTTCCTGGATCACGCGCTGCGACTTGGCGCAGAGCGCATCGCCACCGGCCACTACGCGCGCACTGCAGCCGATGGGGCCGGCCTGAGGCTGCTGAAAGCCCGCGACGCGGCCAAAGACCAGAGTTATTTCCTGCACGCCGTCCCGAAGGCCGCGCTTGCAAGATCGCTGTTCCCCCTGGGCGGGTTGCTGAAGAGCGAGGTGCGCCGCCTCGCCCTTGAAGCGGGTTTCGCAAACCACGCGAAGAAGGACAGCACCGGCATCTGCTTCGTCGGCGAGCGGCGCTTCACGGAGTTCCTAGGCAAATATTTGCCAGCGCAACCGGGGGACATCGAAACTGCCGAGGGCGCTAAGCTCGGCACCCATCAAGGACTCATGTACTACACCCTCGGTCAACGCGAAGGCATCGGCATCGGCGGCCGCCGCGACGCTGAGGCCGCCCCCTGGTACGTGGCCGACAAGGACCTCGGGCGGAATGTCCTCGTGGTGGTCCAGGGCCATGACCATCCGCGCCTAATGCGAACGGCGCTCACCGCCATGGATCTCCGCTGGGTGGCGGGGTCCTCGCCCTCTATGCCATTGGTCTGTGCAGTCAAGACCCGTTACCGCCAGGCGGACCAGCCTTGCACGCTCGAACGCCTGGAGGAGGGTCGCGGCTACGTCACCTTCGATTCACCGCAGCGCGCCGTCACCCCAGGGCAGTACGCCGTGTTTTATGCGGGCGAGGAATGCCTGGGCGGGGGCGTGATCGCGGCATCCGCGCACACACCTGTCGATGCCCGTGCAAGGCTGACCGCCTAGCTCGAGGCCTCCTGATCGGGTATGGCGCACGGCATACTTTATAATGGGTGACTGAATTTTCCCGCCTGATCCGCGTGGCACATCGAAGCCCGCCAGGCGCATCCATCCATGCGGAGGCCTCATGCAGGACAGCTTCAAGTCGCGCGCCACGCTCACCGTCGGCAGCAAGAACTACGAGATCTTCAAGCTCGATACGCTGGAGGCCAAGTACAAGGTCTCGCGGCTGCCGTACTCACTGAAGATCCTGCTGGAGAACATGTTGCGCCTGGAAGACGGCGTGAGCGTGACCAAGACGGATATCGAGGCACTCGCCTCCTGCGACCCGCGCAAGCTTCCGCAGAAGGAGATCGCCTTCACCCCGGCGCGCGTCATCCTGCAGGATTTCACCGGTGTGCCGGCGGTGGTCGATCTGGCCGCCATGCGCGACGCCATGCAGAAGCTCGGCGGCGATCCGAAGAAGATCAACCCCCTGTGTCCCGCCGAACTCGTCATCGATCACTCGGTGATGGTGGACCACTTCGGCAACAAGGAGGCCTTCGGCCTCAACGCCAAGCTCGAGTTCGACCGCAACAAGGAGCGCTACGCGTTCCTGCGCTGGGGACAGAACGCGTTCCGCAACTTCAAGGTGGTACCGCCGGATACCGGCATCGTGCACCAGGTGAACCTGGAGTTCCTGGCGCGCGTCGTGTTCGTGAACGACAAAGGCCAGGCCTACCCCGATACGGTGGTGGGCACCGACTCCCACACCACCATGATCAACGGCGTGGGTGTCCTGGGTTGGGGCGTGGGCGGCATCGAGGCAGAGGCCGCCATGCTCGGTCAGCCCTCCACCATGCTCATCCCGGAGGTCATCGGCGTCCGTCTCACCGGCAAGCTCGCCGAAGGCGCCACCGCCACCGATCTCGTCCTCACGGTCACCGAGATGCTGCGCAAGCGCGGCGTCGTCGAGAAGTTCGTGGAGTTCTTCGGCGACGGCCTGAAACATCTGCCGCTGGCCGATCGCGCCACTATCGCCAACATGGCCCCTGAATACGGCGCCACCTGCGGCATCTTCCCCATCGACGAAGAGACCCTGATCTACCTGCGCCTCACCGGCCGCGGCGAAGACGAGATCAGACTGGTGGAAGCCTACGCCAAGGCGCAGGGCCTATGGCGCCACGACGGCCAGGAAGCCGTCTACACCGACGTGTTGACGTTGGACCTCGGCAGCATCAAGCCCTCCCTCGCGGGTCCCAAGCGGCCGCAGGACCGGGTGCTCCTGGGCGACATGCAGAAGAACTTCAAGAGCGCGCTTGAGAAGGAACAGACGACGCGCAGATCCACCGGCCCCGTGGAAGTCATGCAGGACGGCAAGGAATTCGAATTGGCCGATGGCGCGGTGGTGATCGCCGCCATCACCAGTTGCACCAACACCTCCAACCCGGCCGTGCTGGTGGCGGCAGGGCTGCTCGCGCGCAAGGCACGCGCCAAGGGCCTGAAGGCCAAGCCCTGGGTGAAGACCTCGCTGGCCCCAGGCTCCAAGGTGGTTACCGAGTACCTGAATAAATCCAAGCTGCAGGCGGATCTCGAGTCCATCGGCTTCTTCCTGGCGGGCTATGGCTGCACCACCTGCATCGGCAATTCCGGCCCGCTGCCGGACGCCATCAGTAAAGCTGTCAACGACAGCAAGCTGTCCGTCTCGGCGGTGCTCTCCGGAAACCGCAACTTCGAGGGACGCGTGCACCAGGACGTGCGCATGAACTATCTAGCCTCACCGCCCCTGGTGGTGGCCTATGCGCTCGCCGGCACGACGGATACGGACCTGACCCACGATCCCCTCGGCAGCGGCGATGACGGCAAGCCGGTCTACCTGAAGGACATCTGGCCCTCCCAGAAGGAGATCCAGGCCACCCTTGCAGGGTGTCTGGACGCGAGCATGTTCAAGAAGTCCTACGGCGACGTGTTCCACGGCGACGTGCGCTGGCAGGGTATGAAGATCGGCACCGGCGACATCTATCAATGGGAGATGAGCTCGACCTACGTACAGAACCCGCCCTACTTCGCCGGCATGAGCAAGCAGGCGCCGGGCATCCCGAAGATCGAAAGCGCCCGTTGCCTCGCCCTCTTCGGCGACTCCATCACCACCGACCACATCTCGCCCGCCGGCGCGATCAAGAAGGATTCACCCGCCGGCAAATACCTGGTGTCGAACCACGTGCAGCCCGTGGACTTCAACTCTTATGGCTCGCGGCGCGGCAACCACGAAGTGATGATGCGCGGCACCTTCGCCAACACCCGCATCAAGAACGCCATGGTCCCCGGCGTCGAGGGCGGCGTGACCCGGCACCTGCCGGACGGCGCCCAGATGCCCATCTACGACGCCGCCATGCTGTACAAGCAGGAAGGCGTGCCGCTCGTGGTGCTCGCCGGCAAGGAATACGGCACCGGCTCCTCCCGCGACTGGGCGGCGAAGGGCACGATCCTCCTGGGCGTGAAGGCCGTCATCGCCGAGTCCTTCGAGCGCATCCACCGCTCGAACCTGGTGGGCATGGGCGTGCTGCCGCTCACCTTCCAGGACGGCAACAACGCACAGAAGCTCGGCCTCGACGGCACGGAGACTTTCAGCGTCTCAGGACTCGTGGACGGCGCGAAAGACGTGACCGTGAAAGCCCATAAGGGCGGGAAAGACGTGACGTTCAAGGCCCGGGTGCGCATCGATACCCCCAAGGAATGGGAGTACTACAAGAACGGCGGCATCCTCCACTATGTGCTGAGGCAGTTGGCCGCCTGACGATCCGGCAGCGACTGCAAAAAAAAGCCCCGCTCTTGCGGGGCTTTCCGTCTACGCTTGGAGGCGAGTCTTAGAATGAATAGCTGATGCCGATGCGCGTCTCCTCGGTCGTCAGCGTGGAGCGTTCATAGGTGATCAGCAGGCTCAAACCGTAATCGAAGCGGCGCCTAACACCCAAGCCGTAGATGAAGGCGGCGCCGCTCGTGTTCTGCAGGAATGCGCTGCCTGGGGAACCCACATGCCAATCCAGGACGCCTGCGCGTAATTCGCCATCCAGGTTGGGGACGAGCTCGTAACGGCCCAAGAGCTCCGCCGAGAAGCCGTTCACATGGGGGCAGGAGAAGTTCTGCGGGCAGACTTGGGCGTGGCCGCTGATGTCGGTCTGGCCGAAAGCCGCGGGGCGGCCGTAATCGTGGTAGCCCAGTTCGGCGGAAAGGTAATCGTTGATTTCATAACCGCCGCTCAGCGTCAGGGCAGTCCCAGTGCCGCTGATGCCGCCGACGCTGCTGGCGACCGGCGACGGGCTGCCCCGGTCGACCGACACGTGGCCGATGCCTGCCGCCACGTAAAACGGGCTTAAGTCGTCGTCGGCCCGTGCCGCCATGACGACGGACCAGAACAACAATATGCCGAAACCCATCGCGAGCCTCTTCATGCGCAGCCTCGATAACGTTGACGGGCGCTAGTTTAAGGCATGGACCCGGCTTGCATCCCGTCCACCCCTATATACTTTAACGTCGCTTTTCCAGGCAGCACGTATGACGATGGACAGCGAATTCGTCCAGTTCTGGAATACCACGCTGGTGCCGAAATTCCTGTGCTTCCAGCACGTCCTGGTGGAGGGCCTGGGCGGCCCTGGCTGATGCCCTGGCGCCGTTTCGGACCGATCGAGGGGTGGGGCTCAATCACTCACCATGGTGCGTATCCGCGAGGAACCCATGGTGCACGCCCGATAAAAAAGGGGCGGCCACAAGCACCACCCCAAACCCTAGTTTAAAGCCATCCGTCCTGGACGGCCCGAAGGCTCACGTGCTCAGGCAGCGTGCTTCAGCACCTTATAGTCGTTGCCGTTGTGGCTGCGCGCCAAGTCCAGAGCTTTGGCTGCCTGCTTCATCAGGTCATCCACGCTCTGCTTGCCGGGGTATTCGACAATGCCGATGGACAGGGTGATACCGAGGACGCCAGCAGTCGTGCGGATGGACTGGAATTCGATGGAAGTGTGCAGGTGTTCTGCGCATTGTGCCGCGCCTTCATAACCCATGGCCGGCAGTAGCACGCCAAAGCGGCCCCCGGCGATGCGCCCCAAAGGCTTGAAGTCCTGACCCCAGATTCCGCGGGTATCCATCTGACAGATGATCTTGTCCGCGCGGTTGGCGAACTCGCGCAGCACCTGCTTGGCCACCGTCTCGCCCAACTTGTAGTGCAGTTCCGCATAGCCGTCGATATCTATAAAGCCGGCGCAGAACGTACCACCCTGACTATCCACGCGGGCTTTCTCATGCGCCACATGGCCCATGAAATAGGCCTGTTTCAAGGCCGTGGTATCCGTATCCTGCACCGTGAATTCTTCGATGTGCTCCACGGCCGCTTCCAGCTGCGCTGCCTGCTGCCGCTTCTCTTCGTGCAGCACCTCGTACTCATGGGAACGCCAGTACAGATATACGCCTAGGATGCAGGACACCAGCAACACGTAGAGCGTATCGGCGTGTTGCGGGCTACCGCTGTCCCAGAGTGCATTGAAGGTGGCGAGACCATACAGCCCCAGATACACCCCCATCAGCGTCAGCACACGCCTGGGATTGAGGTGCGAGATACCCACGATGATCCACAGCAGCGCCATGTCTACCACGTTGGGCCAGACCTTATCGCTGAGGTAGTAGTAGAGCCCGACACAGATACCGATGCCGAACAGCGCCTGGGTGAACGCAGCGCCCCCATCCTTGATGCGTTCTGCGATGCCCGTCAGCAGCATGATCGCTGCCAACATGGAGGCGATGGCGGCAGCCATCCCCAGCTGTAGCAGGCTCTGCAAATGCAGAGGGGCGGGAAACGACGGCGCAGCGGCGAGTGCCAGGAAAGCGGCATACACGCCCAGGCCCGCGTAGAAACTTCTTGGGATCACGGCATTCATAGATCGCTCCTTCCGCTGGAGGTTCGAACTGTGGTCCTACACTCTGTATCGACTACGGCGCCATTCGACCATTACCGCTCGGGCCCTGCCATCGGAGCCTGTATGATTCAGGGCTAATGAATAGCCTGGGATGGGTCTAAGGTTTTGGCTGGTCCGCGCCAGGCGCGGGCTGGAGGCCTGATGTTAAGGCGGTTCCGATCACCCTGGTACGCGATGCCCCTGGCGGCCTTGCCGGTAGCCGCCGTGGCCGGGGGCCCCTTGGGCATAGACCATCCGGTGGCCTATGACGATTCCGGGATCTGGTCACGGCACGACCAGCGTGTGCTGGAGTCGGGCGTCATCCTCACCGAACTCGGTGGCGCGCTCTGGCTCGGGGGAGAAGACCGTCTGGGCAGGACTTTCTGGGAATCTATCGATGCCAGTGTTTTCTCCGCAGTGAACGCGACAGCCCTGAAGTACGCCTTCGGACGTGAGCGGCCTTCCCAGACCAACGACCCGAACCAATGGTTCCAAGACGGACGCAGCTTCCCCAGCGGCGAGGTGACCCTGCAGGCGAGTTTCGTCACCCCCTTCATCGCGGAATACGGCGCCGAGCACCCTGCCGTCTGGGCTCTCGAGCTCCTGCCCGCCTACGACGCGGCGGCGCGGGTGAAGACCCATGGACACTGGCAGACGGACGTACTCGCGGGTTGGGGCCTCGGGACACTCTGGGGTGTCTATGCCCAGGACCGGACGTCGCCCTTCTTCCTCGGCCTCATGCCTCACGGCATCGTGGTGGGACTGCACACGGCCTTCTGAACGACACAAAAAATTACCCCGCCTGCAGGCGGGGTAATTGCATCTGGAGATGGCCGGCGGGTTCAGGACTTCTCGTCCTCGGTCTTCCACACCACCGGTTCCCATTTGCCCCCGGCGCCCAGTTTTGCGCCGATGTAATAGGCCTTGCCCTCTTCCACGGTGACCTTCAGGTCATGCTGGTCAGCGTTGCCGCGCACATCACGTTGCAAGCCCGGAGCGTCCGCCATATTAGTGCCGCGCACCGGCTCCGTGGACCGGGCCGCGCCGGGCTTGTTCACGGTCAGATTGAAATCCTTGGCTACCTTGAATGTGAACGTGTATTCGCCCGGCTTCACCCACAGCATGCCCTGGTCGTCGCGGTTGGTGAGCTGTCCATCCACCGCCCAGATGTTCACGGGGTAGATCTGCTTCGCGCGCTGGTCAACGTTCAAGTACAGGGTGGCATGGGGATCGCCTTTGGAACCCAGGAAAGGGGATGCGAGGCCCGCCGCGCTCACAAAGACGATCAACAATGCGGCGCTCATAGCCGCGAATCTGCGTATAGTCATATTCATGGCGACCTCCTAATGTTCTAGTAGACACTCTCAAGTAAGTATAGACCTGTACTGGAGACGGTTCATTTCACAATAAATAAATCAGATATACATCACAATCTTCGGTACCGTTAACACTCCCCATATGTCAGACCCCATCGCGCGCCACCGGCCGCGTGGGGTCGCGTATCCACTCGCTCCAGGACCCGGCGTAGAGACGCGCCCCCTTGAGGCCCGCGATCTCCATCGCCAAGAGGCCATGGCAAGCGGTGACGCCGGAGCCGCACATGCACACCACCTGTTCCGGGCGCACGCCGTTGAACGCCGCTTCGAAATGCCGACGCAGCTCCGCCGGGTTCTTGAAACGCCCATCACCTGCAACGCTCTCGCTATAGGGCAGGTTGACAGCACCCGGCACATGGCCCGCAACCGGGTCGATAGTTTCTTCCTCGCCCCGGTAGCGGTTGGGGCCGCGCACATCCACGAGCAGACCATGTTTGCGGCCGCGCACCCACTCGAGTACCTCATCCGTCGTCACCCAAAGACCTTCCTGGAGGCGCGTTTCGAAATGCCGCGGCAGGGAAGCGGGAATCTCGATGCTGATGGCCCGACTTTCACGCGTCCATTGCTGCCAGCCGCCATTCAGGACCGCCACGTTCAGGTGGCCGAGCCAGCGTGCGAGCCACCAGAGGCGTGCAGCGTGGGAACCACCCGCATCATCGTAGGCGACGATCTGGATGCCGTCACCCACGCCCGACCGTCCAAGCGTCACTGCGAGTTGCCGGGGGTCTGGCAAGGGGTGGCGCCCGGTGTCAGGCGTGATAGGCCCCGAAAGGTCCCGCTCGAGGCTCAGGTGCACCGCACCCGGTATGTGCCCTTCGGCATAGCGTCGTGCGCCGGCGCCGGGGTCCGTGATCTGCGCGCGGCAATCGAATACGACCCACCCGGGATCGCCCAGATGGGCGGCGAGGGTCTCCGTCTCCACCAGCGTGTCGAACATGTGGACAGTATAATCCCGGTAACACAGGCTCCGGGAGTGATGGATGCGTACGCTCAAAGGCAAGACCCTGTTCATCACCGGTGCGAGCCGCGGCATCGGTGAAGCCATCGCGCTCAAGGCAGCGGCGGACGGCGCCAACGTCGTGATCGCCGCGAAGACGACGCGCCGCAACCCGAAGCTGCCCGGCACCATCTACACCGCCGCCGAGGCCGTGGAGAAGGCTGGCGGCGCCGCGTTACCCCTTGCCATGGACGTACGCGAGGAAGAGTCCGTGGCAGATGCCATGCAGCAGGCGGTGGAGCGTTTCGGCGGCCTCGACATCCTGGTGAACAACGCCAGCGCTATCTGGCTCGCAGGCACGCTCGATACGCCCATGAAGCGCTATGACCTGATGATGGCAGTGAATGTACGTGGCACCTTCCTCTGCGCCCAGAAGGCCCTACCCTCACTGCTGAAATCCACCAACCCCCACATCCTCAACCTCGCGCCTCCCATCAACCTCAAGCCGAAGTGGTTCCACGACCACACGGCCTACACCATCTCCAAGTACGGCATGAGCTTCTGCACTCTAGGGATGGCGGCGGAATTCGCCGCCCACGGGGTGGCCGTGAACGCGCTCTGGCCGCGCACCGTTATCGCCACCGCCGCCATCAACATGCTGGGTGGGCTGGTGCAGCCGGAATATTGTCGTATACCCGCCATCGTAGCGGATGCGGCCCACGCGATCCTCACCCGCGAGAGCCGCGCTACCACCGGCAATTTCTTCATCGATGAGGAAGTGCTGCGGGCCGAGGGGGTCAAGGACTTCACGCCCTATTCCGTGTCCCCGGACCGCCCCCTGGCCCAAGATTTATTCCTGGACTAGATACACGCACGGGAGAGCCCCATGCCTTACCGCACCATACTCCTTGCCTACGACGGCACCGTGGAAGGGCGGCGCGCTCTCCAGGAAGGCGCCGAAGTGGCGAAGCGTCTGCAGGCCAAGACCCACCTGTTGGCGGTGGTCGCCGACGACGCCGGTGCCGCCATCGCCCAAGCTGTTGCCGCAGCCGCCCCCATGGAGCGCACGCAGTTCTACCAGGGGACGCTCAACGACGGCGTGAAATACCTCGAGGGTGAAGGCCTCGAAGCAACGGGCCACTTGGTGCACGGAG
>DATIEQ010000344.1:0-7183 GCA_035455665.1 Gammaproteobacteria bacterium
AGGGACAGTTCGAAGAGATAGACGCCCTGGGGCAGGTCCAGCGCCTGGGCCAACTGGGGATGAATGGCGCCCATCCAGCCCAGTTCCCGCCCGTCCAGGCTGAGCTCGGCCGACTGACCGGGGTGCAAGGCCGGATGAGATACCGGCTTCGCTTCCAGGCGCTTGTGGGCGCCGGCAAGACCCGCCAAGGCCTCCACATCGGCCCGCAGATCGGCGAAGTCCACCGCCCGCTCCGGCAGCCCCCATTGGAGCGGGAACTGGGGTCCAGAGACTAGTCCGGAGACGGTATTTATCTGTTTAATTTCATTATGTTGTTGGATAAACCTCAACCCAGTCTCGAATAGCCTCACCCGCCCCTGCTGGCGGTTCAGGTTGTATTCCAGGGACTTGAGCAAGCCCGGCCAGAGGCCGAGGCGCATCTCGGTCATCTCCGCCGTGATGGGATTCGCGAGGGGAATGCCACTCGTCCCATAGACCTGTTTCTGCAGCGCGGCGTCCACGAAGCTGTAGGTGATGGCCTCTTCATAACCCCGTTCCACCAGGCACTGGCGCAGCCGCCGGATATCCATACGCCCTTCCGGTAGGTGGTCGAGGCCCTGACGCGCTGGGTAATGCAGGGTCGGGATATGGTCGTAGCCGTGGATGCGGCCCACTTCCTCGATGAGATCCGCTTCGATCTCCACGTCGAAACGATGACTGGGGACGGTGACGATCCAGCCGTCCTTGCCGGCCCTGACCCCGAACCCTAAGCCTTTCAGGATCGCGCCCACTTCCTTCGCCGGCACCTCGACGCCCAGGAGGGAGGCGAGACGCGCGCGCCGCAAGTGGATGGGCTTGGCCTTGGGTCTGCTACGGCCGCCGGTGACGACCTTCAGAGGCCCAGGCTTGCCGCCGGCGATCTCGAGGATCAAACGGGTGGCACGCTCGATGGCGCGGGCCTGGCCCTCCGGGTCCACGCCCCGTTCGAAGCGGTAGGCGGCGTCGGTCTGCAGCTTCAAGCGCTGCGCGCGGCCGCTCACGGCCGAGGGGCTGAAGAACGCGGCTTCCAGATACACGTCCGTGGTGGCGCTCTGCACGGAGGACTCCAGGCCGCCCATGATGCCGCCCAAGCCCAGCACCCGTTTGTGGTCCGCGATGACCAGCATGTCCGGGTCGAGCTTGTACAGGTTGCCGTCCAGGAGCTGCACGGACTCGCCCGCTCTCGCCCTGCGTACCACGATGCCGCCGGAGATCTGGCCGAGGTCATAGGCATGCATGGGCTGGCCGAGCTCCAGCATCACGTACTGGGTCACGTCCGCCGCCAGGTTGATGCTGCGCAGGCCGGCGCGGCGCAGGCGCTCGCGCATCCAGAGAGGCGTCGCGGCGCCCGCCTTGATGCCGCGGATGACGCGGCCGGCGAACACCGGACAGGCATCCAGAGCTTTCAAGTCCACCGCCACGCTGTCCTTGATCGCAGCCTTGGTCGCCGCTGCCTGGCGGGCTTTCAGGGGCCGGCGGTAATAGACGGAGGCTTCCCGGGCGATGCCGAGCACCGAGAGGCAATCGCCCCGGTTCGGAGTGATCTCGATCTCGATGAGCGTGTCATCGCCCCCGAGGTATACCCGCAGGTCCTGGCCGACGGGCGCATCCGCCGGCAGAGCCAGGAGACCCGCGGCCTCGTCCGAGAGGCCGAGCTCCCGGGCGGAACACAGCATGCCGGCGGAGGCGACGCCACGCAGCTCCGTCGCCTTGATCGCGGTTCCGTCCGGCAGCCGGCCGCCGGGCAGGATGACCGGCGCTTTCATGCCGGGCTGCACGTTCGGGGCACCGCAGACGATCTGCAGCAGCGGGCCCTTGCCTGTCTCCACCTGGCAGACCTTGAGCTTGTCGGCGGCCGGATGCGGCGCGAGCCCCCTGACCTGCCCCACCACCACCTTCTCGAAGGCGGGTACGGCAGGCGTCACGGCGGCGACCTCGATACCCGCTTGGCCTAAGCGCTTGGCCAGGTCCGCGGCGGACTTGGGCAGCGGCACGAATTCCTTGAGCCAGTTGACGCTGATCTTCATGGCGAGGCCTTCAGCGGAACTGGCGCAGGAAGCGCAGGTCGTTGTCGTAGTTCATGCGGATGTCGTCGATGCCGTAACGCAGCATACCCATGCGCTCGACCCCGATGCCGAAGGCCCAGCCGGTGTAGCGCTCGGGGTCGATCCTGCAGGCCTTGAGCACGTTCGGGTGCACCATGCCGCAGCCCAGCACTTCGAGCCAGCCACTGTGCTTGCAGACGCGGCACCCCTTGCCGGAACAAAAGATGCAGCTGATGTCCACCTCGGCGCCGGGTTCCACGAAGGGGAAATAGGAGGGGCGGAAGCGCAGCTTCAGGTCGTCGCGCTCGAAGAAGCGCTGCATGAAATCCGTGAGCGCGCCGCGCAGGTGCGCCATGCTCACGCCCTCGTCCACCAGGAGGCCCTCCACCTGGTGGAACATGGGCGTGTGGGTCATGTCGTAGTCGTGGCGGAAGGTGCGGCCCGCGGAGATGACGCGGATCGGCGCGCCGTGCTCCAGCATGGCGCGGATCTGCACCGGGGAGGTGTGGGTGCGGAGCAGGAAAGGCCTGTCTTTCAGGTAGAACGTGTCCATCTCGGCGCGGGCCGGATGGTCGGGCTTGAAGTTCAAGGCATCGAAGTTGTGGAACTCGTCCTCGATCTCGGGGCCGGTCTCGAGGCGGAAACCCATGTGCTCGAAGAGCGTCTGGATGCGCTCCAGGATGCGGGTCACCGGGTGCAGGCCACCCTGCTCCTGGCCGCGACCCGGGAGAGTGACGTCCACCGCCTCGCCCGCGAGGCGTGTGGCGAGCTCGGCCGCCTGCAGCGCCTTTTGGCGTAACTCGATGGCCTCGGAAACCGCCCGCTTCACCTCGTTGATGCGCTGGCCCGCGGCGGGCCGTTCTACCGCCGGCAACGTCCCCAAGCCCTGCAACTGCAGGGTCAGGAGGCCCTTCTTGCCGAGGTAGTGCACCCGCACCTCGTCCAGGGCCGCGAGGGTGTCCGCCCCGGCCACGCGGGCCCGGGCTTCCTCCACCAATTTATTTAGGTCTTCAGACATAACCCGTTTTGTTCTTTGGGTGTCTTAAAAATGAGAGATTTTCGATTCTGGCAAGGCGCGGATGGCCGAGCAACCGGAGCGTACACGATAGTACGTGAGGATTGCGAGGCCGGCCGTAACGCCGCTAGAAGCGAAAAGATCCATTTTTAAGACACCCAAAAAGAAGGGGAAAGGCCGACAAAGCCTTTCCCCTCACTCGTTGCTGCCGGCGGTCCGAACGGGCCGCTCTATGCTTTTAGGACAAGCTCGCTTTGGCTTTCTCGACGAGCGCGGCGAATCCGGCCTTGTCGAAGACGGCGATGTCGGCGAGCACCTTGCGGTCCAGCGCGATCTTCGCCTTCTTGAGGCCGTTCATAAATCGGCTGTAGGACAGCCCGGAGATGCGTGCCGCCGCGTTGATGCGCGCGACCCACAGGGCGCGCATCTGGCGCTTGCGGTCGCGGCGGTCGCGGAAGGCGTACTGGCCGGCCTTCATGACCGCCTGCTTGGCGGCCTTGATGGTCTTGCGGCGGGCGTTGTAATAGCCCTTGGCCTTGCCCAGCGTCTTCTTGTGCTTGGCGCGGCTGGTGACGGAACGTTTGACGCGTGCCATGTCTCATCCTCCCCTTATGACCAAGGCAGCATCTGCTTCACGCGGTGATGGTCTTGGGCGACCACCATCTCTCCGCCGCGGAGCTGACGCTTACGCTTGGGGCTTTTCTTGGTGAGGATGTGGCGCTTGTGGGACTGGCCACGCTTGTACTTGCCGCTGGCGGTGGCGCGAAAGCGCTTGGCCGCGGCGCGGTTGGTCTTCAACTTGGGCATGTTCGACTCCTAATGTCATTTCGGTTGCCTGGCCCCGCACTCGCGGCGTTGAGGTATTTGCCAGGGGTGGACGGAATCAATTCTGATTTCGCCACTTTTTGTCGCTCAGCACCCGCCTAGAGGCGCGGGTTCATTTACGCTTGGGGCTCAGGATCATCACCATCTGTTTGCCCTCAAGCCTGGGGAACTGCTCCACCTGGCCGACTTCGCCGAGGTCGCCCTTGATGCGCTCAAGGATCTCCGCGCCGAGTTCCTGGTGCAGCAATTCCCGGCCGCGGAACCTCAGGGTCACCTTGGCCTTGTCCCCCTCGGTGAGGAAGCGCACCAGATTCCGCAGCTTGATCTGGTAATCGCCCTCGTCCGTGGTGGGACGAAACTTCACTTCCTTGACCTGGATCTGCTTCTGCTTCTTGCGCGCGACCTGTTGTTTCTTGTTCAGTTCGAACAGGTACTTGCCGTAGTCCATCACCCGGCACACCGGCGGCTCCGCCATGGGGGACACTTCGACGAGATCCAAGCCGTTCTCTTCGGCGTACTGGATGGCCTCGCGTGTGAACATGATGCCGATCTGCTGGTTGTCCGGTCCGATGACCCGGACCTTGGGCACGGTGATCTCGCCGTTCCGCCGGGCGCGCTTTTCTGAGCTGATTAGCCGATCCTCCAAAAATAAACCCGAACCTCCAAGCCCTCCAGCCGGGAGCGGTTCAGGCTGAAACTCCGCGGCTCTGCACTTCCGCTTCCAGTCGCCGGGCGAAATCCTCCAGCTTGAGGCTGCCCAGGTCCTGGCCCTCGCGGGTACGCACTGCCACGGAACCCGTCTCCATCTCGCGGTCTCCCGCCACCAGGAGGTAGGGGATGCGTTGGAGCGTATGTTCGCGTATTTTAAAGCCTATCTTCTCGTTCCTCAAGTCGGATTCGACCCGAAACCTCTGATTTCCATGCGATTTCAGCGTTTCGGCGGCCTTTTGGGCGTATTCCGTCTGCCGGTCCGTGATGGTGAGGACCACCGCCTGCACCGGGGCGAGCCAGGCCGGGAAGCGGCCCGTGTGGTGCTCGATGAGGATGCCCACGAAACGCTCCAGGGAACCGACGATGGCCCGGTGCAGCATGACCGGCACGTGCTTGGCCCCGTCCTCGCCCACGAACTCGGCCCCCAGGCGGCCCGGCATGGTGAAGTCCACCTGCATGGTGCCGCACTGCCAGACCCGGCCGATGGCATCCTTCAGGGAATACTCGATCTTGGGGCCGTAGAAGGCCCCCTCCCCCGGCGTGACGCTGAACTCGCAGCCGGAGCCCTGGAGGGAATCCATCAGCGCCTTCTCGGCCTTGTCCCACAGGGCGTCCTCGCCCACCCGCTTCGCGGGACGGGTGGCCACCTTGTAGATGATGTCGGTGAAGCCGAAGTCCTTGTAGACCCCCTGCAACTGCGCGGTGAAGGCCGCGCACTCCGCCTGGATCTGGTCCTCGGTGCAGAAGATGTGGCCGTCGTCCTGGGTGAAGCCGCGCACCCGCATCAAGCCGTGCAGCGCGCCCGAGGGCTCGTTGCGGTGGCAGGCGCCGAACTCGCCGAAGCGCAGCGGCAGGTCGCGGTAGCTCTTCAAGCCGTGCTTGTAGATGAGGATGTGGCCCGGGCAGTTCATGGGCTTGACCGCGAAGTCCCGCTCCTCGGAGTGGGTGATGAACATGCTCTCGCGGAAGTTCTGCCAGTGGCCGGTCTTCTCCCACAGGCTCTTGTCCATGATCTGCGGACCGCGCACCTCGTGGTAACCGCTGTCGCTGTAGACGCGGCGCATGTACTGCTCCACCTGCTGCCACAGCGCCCAGCCGCGCGGGTGCCAGAACACCATGCCGGGCGCCTCCTCCTGGGTGTGGAAGAGATCCAGCTCGCGGCCGATGCGGCGGTGGTCGCGCTTCTCCGCCTCCTCGAGGCGCGTGAGGTAGGCCTGCAGGGCCTTCTTGTCGGTCCAGGCGGTGCCGTAGATGCGCTGCAGCATCTCGTTCTTGGAGTCGCCGCGCCAGTAAGCGCCGGCCACCTTCATGAGCTTGAAGGCCTTGAGCTTGCCGGTGGCGGGCACGTGCGGACCGCGGCACAAGTCGATGAAGTCGCCCTGCCGGTACAGCGAGATGGGCTCGTCGCTGGGGATGCTGGCGATGATCTCGGCCTTGTACTTCTCGCCCATGTCGCGGAAGAACTTCACCGCCTCGTCGCGCGGCATGACGCTGCGCGTGACCTTCTGGTCCTGGGCGGCGAGCTCCTCCATGCGTTTCTCGATGGTCGCGAGGTCCTCGACGGTGAAGGGCCGCTTGAAGGCGAAGTCGTAGTAGAAACCGTCCTCGATGACCGGGCCGATGGTCACCTGCGCCTCGGGGAAGAGCTGCTTCACCGCCTGGGCGAGCAAGTGCGCGCTGGAATGGCGGATGACCTCGAGGCCGTCCGGATCCCGGTCGGTGACGATGCTCAAGGCGGCGTCGCGATCGATCGTGAAGGAGGTGTCCACGACCTTGCCGTCCACCTTGCCGGCGAGGGCCGCCTTGGCGAGACCGGGACCGATGCTGGCAGCGACCTCGGCGACCGTGACCGGATGATCGAACTGGCGTTTGGAACCGTCGGGGAGCGTGATGGCGGGCATGTGCGCATTCCTTCCTTACAGTGGCGGTCTATACCAAGGACCGCATGCTTCGGGTTAACTGGACGACTGGTCTCGTATTGGTAGGCGCGATTGGACTCGAACCAACGACCCCCACCATGTCAAGGTGGTGCTCTAACCAGCTGAGCTACGCGCCTGGAATTTCAGAACCGCAAACGATACCGGAAACACCTTGTTTCTTCAAGTAATTCAGGGAGAAGCGGCCATGGATGGCCTGCGGCTTGGTAGAAGAAAGCGACATCTGGAGAGAGCGGAAACCGGAAACCGCGTTTTCGGTTTCCGCGGAGCAAAAAGCCACGATGGCTTTTTGCGATATATCAGGCAGTCTGCGGCAGACCCATGTCGATCTCCTGCAACTGGCGTATCCGGTCGCGGAGCTTCGCCGCTTCCTCGAACTCGAGATCCCGCGCGTGCTTGTGCATCTGCTGCTCCAACTGCTTGATGAGCTTCAGGCGCTTCTCCGGCGTCATGGCCTCGTACTTGCCGCGCTCGTCCGCCGCCTTGAGGTAAGCGCCGCGCGATGCGCCGGCGGGACCCCGTGCGCCTTCCATGATGTCCGCCACCGCCTTCTGTATCCCCAGAGGCGTGATGCCGTGGACCTGGTTGTAGGTCACCTGCTTGGCGCGGCGCCGGTCGGTCTCGTCCAGGGC
>DATIEQ010000345.1:0-8434 GCA_035455665.1 Gammaproteobacteria bacterium
TATCCCTTAAAAAAACGCCCGGCATAGCCGGGCGTGCTATTTCATCCACAACACTTCTAAGACGTCATTCCGGCGTCTCGTTCCGTGGAGGGGCATCCTCGGAAGGACGGGTCTCTACCGGCTCATGCTTCACCTCGGCTGGGCGTTCCTGGAAGCCCGGATTCGGCATGGTCCGGTCATCGAAATCCGGCTCGTGCTGGGCTGCCTGGAAATGCTCCCGCTCCGCCGGTGAGGCAGGCTTAGCTACGATGCCGCCGCCGAGTACCGGAGGTCCGTTTGGATCCGCCGGGTTCATGCGATTCTCGCTGGTCGGGCCCTGTTCCGGGCCCGGGCCCCGCTCCTCGAAGCGGCGGCGGCGGCCGCCACGGCGCCCGCGGCGGCGACCGCCACGGCGTGAGCCGAACTCGCCCTGACGTTCGCTACCCTGGCCCTGAGGCTGTCCTTGGGTTTGTTGCGGCGCCGGTGGCATCGCACTCGGCTCGCCGCCGGCCGTCGTTTCGACCCTGGGTGCAGGTATCAGTGCAGGCGCTGTCTGCGGAGCAGGAGCGGGCATCGGTGGACGCTGCTCACGCTCGGGGCGGCGCTGCTGGTTGCGGTCCTGCGGCGGGTTACGGCCGCCCGGGCGCTCGTCACGCCGCGGCTCGCCGCCGGCGTTCTGCCGCGATGGGCCGCGGTTCCGGTCGTCCCGGTCACGGGGACGGTGGCGATCGCCCCGGTCACGGTGGCGCCCACCCCGGTCGCGATCACGGTCCCGGTCGCGGCGGCTGGTCTCTTGGCGTGCAGGACGCGGCTCACGCCGCGACTCCTCGGCCGGCTTCGCCGCCGGCGCGAAAAGTGAATTCCACAGGCGGGTGACGAGACCGGGACCTGAGGGAGCAGGTGCGGACTCGATTCGAGACACGGGTGCGGGTGTCGCGGGGGCGATGCCCTTCACTGCCGGCGGTTCAGGTGCTTCGCGGGCGCTGCGCTCAGCGCTCGGCGGCAGGGTCGCCGCTTCGGGTGCGGTCACGAGCTTGTAGCTGGTATTGACGGCCCCCGGCTGGCGGACCTCGTCGTCGCGCAGTCGCTGGATCTCATAGCGCGGCATGTCGAGATGCGGATTCGGCACCAGCACCACGTTCACGCCGCAACGCTGCTCGACCGAAGAGATGACCGGGCGCTTCTCATTGAGCAGGTAGGTGGCCACGTCCACGGGGAGCTGCGCTACCACGCGGGCGGTGCGCTCCTTCATGGCTTCCTCTTCGATGAGTCGGAGCACCGACAGGGACAGCGACTCGATGCCGCGGATGCGGCCCTCGCCGTTGCACTGCGGGCACACCACCTGGGTGGATTCGCCGAGGGAGGGGCGCAGGCGCTGGCGCGACATCTCGAGCAGGCCGAAGCGCGAGAGCTTGCCCACCTGTACGCGCGCACGGTCCATCTTGAGGGCGTCGCGCAGGCGGTCTTCCACCTCGCGCTGGTTCTTGGGCGGACCCATGTCGATGAAGTCGATGACGATGAGGCCGCCCAGGTCGCGTAGACGCAGCTGCCGCGCCACCTCGTCGGCGGCTTCCAGGTTGGTGCGTAACGCCGTCTCCTCGATGTCGCTGCCACGGGTGGCACGGGAAGAGTTCACGTCGATGGCGACCAGCGCCTCGGTGTGGTCGATGACCAGCGCACCGCCGGAGGGCAGGCGCACTTCGCGGGTGAAGGCCGCCTCGATCTGGCTCTCGATCTGGAAACGCGTGAACAGCGGCACGCGATCCTCGTAGCGCTTGAGCTTGGGCAGGCTCTGGGGCATCACCTTCTCCATGAAGGTGTGCGCTTCCTGGTACATGTGGTCGTCGTCCACCAGGATCTCGCCGATGTCCGTGCGCACGTAGTCGCGCAGCGCGCGCAGGATGACGTTGCTCTCCTGGTAGATGAGGAAGGGTGCGCTGCGCTCGTGGGAGGCCTTCTCGATGGCTTCCCAGACCTGCAGCAGATAGTCCAGGTCCCACTGCAGTTCCTCGGCGCTGCGGCCGACGCCGGCGGTGCGGATGATGACGCCCATGCCGTCCGGCATGCGCAGTGCCGCCAGCACCTCGCGCAGTTCGTCCCGGTCATCGCCCTCCACGCGGCGCGATACGCCGCCGGCGCGGGGGTTGTTGGGCATGAGCACCAGGAAGCGGCCCGCCAGGCTGATGAAGGTGGTCAGCGCCGCGCCCTTGTTGCCGCGCTCCTCCTTGTCCACCTGGACTACCACTTCCTGGCCTTCCTGCAGCACGTCGCGGATGTTGATGCGTCCCGACAGGTCCGCGCCCTCGCGGAAGAAGCTGCGGGAGACCTCCTTGAGGGGCAGGAAGCCGTGACGTTCGGAGCCGTAGTCCACGAAGCAGGCCTCGAGGCTCTGCTCGACGCGGGTGATGCGGCCCTTGTAGATGTTGGCCTTCTTCTGCTCGCGGGAAGGGACTTCGAGGTCGAGGTCGTAGAGTTTCTGGCCGTCCACCATGGCCACACGCAACTCTTCCGGCTGAGTCGCGTTCACTAACATGCGTTTCATGATTGTTTCTCGCAGAGCGCTCATCCACGGGCTGCGCGAGATCACGGGAGGGCCGGGCGGCCTTAAGGCAGGATTTAGGTCTGTCATCAGGGCGCCGCGCCCTTTTCAGGAGGCGGCAGCCGGAAATCCAAGCCTTAGGCGGAATCGGCGCATCGTGACCATGCGGCAGGCATGGGAGCGCGGTCCTTAACGTTGCTCAAACCCGGTCCAAGGGGCCGGCGACGTCGCTGTAAACGGGGCTGCTGGAGTAGACACGGCAGACCCCGACCAAACACATAGGCCGTCAAAACGGCCTTACGCGGCGGCGGTATTCGGCGGCCCATGCCATTAGCACCGGGCCAGCTTCACCACCTGTCCGGTACTATAGCACGAAGATCCGGGCGGGTGCTGCCCCGAATACCATCATTTTCAGGAGCTTAAGCGTGGAAGAGGGGGCTCCCAAGGTCCGCCGGCTGACCGCGGGCGAGGAGGATTCCGGCCAGCGGCTGGACAATTTCTTGTTCCGGACTTTGAAGGGTGTTCCCCAAAGCCATGTCTACCGGCTGCTGCGCACCGGCCAAGTGCGGGTGAACGGCCGGCGCGTGAAACCGGATTACCGCCTGGAAAGCGGCGACGAGCTGCGCCTGCCGCCGGTGCGGCAGGAGGAGAAGCCCGCTCCCGGTCTACCGCCGCGCTGGCAACAGGAAGCCTTGCAGGGCGCGATCCTGTTCGAAGACGAGCGCCTGTTGGTGGTGAACAAGCCCGCCGGCATGGCGGTGCATGGGGGCAGTGGCGTCGCCTTCGGCGTCATCGAGACCTTGCGACAACTCCGACCCGAGGCTCGTTCCCTGGAGCTTGCCCACCGCCTGGACCGGGAGACGAGCGGCTGTCTGATACTGGCGAAGCGGCGCAGCGCCTTGCGCGCGCTGCACGCGGCCTTCCGGGAAGGCCGGGTCGAGAAGCGCTACCTGGCCCTGCTCGACGGGTCATGGAGCGGCGGCGAGCGGAGCGTGGATGTCCCCCTGGAGAAGAACCGGCTCCAGGGCGGTGAGCGCATGGTGAAGGTGGGTGGGGCGGGCAAGCGCTCGGAGAGCATCTTTCGCCCGTTACGAAAATTCCAGGCGGCGACACTCGCGGAAGTGCAGATCCTCACGGGACGTACCCATCAGATCCGGGTGCACGCGGCCCATCTCGGCCATCCAGTGGCGGGAGACGACAAGTACGGCGACCGGGAGGCGAACAAGCGATTCAAGGCGGCGGGGCTCAAGCGCATGTTCCTGCACGCCCATACGCTCGTCTTCGAACATCCGGAGAGCGGCGCGTATCTGCAGCTGACCGCCCCCCTGGACGGCGAGCTCGAAGCCCTGCTCGAGCGGCTGGGGGAAGCCGTCTAAGGGACCCGTAGGCCGCATTCACGCAGGAAGCGGCTCAAGGCGATGAGGGGTAGGCCCACGAGCGCGGTGGGATCACTGGATTCGACGCTCTCGAAGAGGCTCGCCCCGAGGCCCTCGGACTTGAAGCTCCCGGCGCAATCGTAGGGTTTCTCCGCCTTGAGGTAACGCTCGATCTCCGAGTCGCTGAGCGTACGGAAACGCACCGCGGTCACATCCACGTGCTCGCGGCGGCGGCCCTCGCGGGTATCCAGGAGACAAAGGCCGGTGTGGAAGGTGACTCGTTTCCCGGAGGAACCCTTGAGCTGTGCCATGGCCGCCACATGGTCGCCGGGCTTGCCGAGGATGTCCCCGTCCCGTTCCGCCGCCTGATCGGAACCGATGATCAGGGCGCCGGGATGCCGGGCGGCTGCCGCGTCAGCCTTGGCCCGGGAGAGGCGCCGCACGAGTTCCGGCGCGGATTCGTGGGGGCCCCGACGTTCATCCACCCCAGGAGCGTCATCGCCGAACGGCAGGCCGAGGCGCATGAGCAACTCCCGACGGTGGGGCGAGGTGGAGGCGAGTACCAGGGAAGGCAGGGACATGCGGATTCCTCATCAGGGTGTGGCGTTTTACGTTCTGAGGTCCCAGGCTGTCAAGGCACAAGAATCAGCAAAAACAAGGGCTTGGGTGTAGATTTGCTTTGACACCTGCAGGCCCGAAACGTATCATTACGCGCTTATGCCGGGCGCTTTGCCACTGTCCCTGGATCTTCTCCAGAGCGCCCGCCGGGACGTCTCACTCGAGGGACGGCTGGCGGTAGCGGATCTGTCGCGGCTCAAGCCCAGCCTTGCCACCGAGCGGGGCGAGGCGGTGGTGGAGTTGCGTATCCACCTCGGCGCCGACCGGCGCGTGTTGGTGGAGGGCACGATCGAGGCGGAGCTGCAGCTCCTGTGTCAGCGCTGCATGCAGCCCATGACGCTCAGCGTGAGGGCGCGACCGCGCCTCGCCTGGGTCAAGTCCGAGGACGAGGCGGTGGAGCTGGCAGAGCAATACGAGCCGTTGCTCGCACCCGAAGGGCGCGTGACACTGGCCGACATAGTGACGGATGAATTGTTGTTGGCGCTGCCGCTCGTGCCCCGGCACGAGGATGGCGCCGGTTGCGGCAAGACGGCGAAGGCGGCTAGACCTAAGCGCGCGACGCCGGTGGAAGACAGGAAGAAACCTTTTGCAGCACTGGCCTCGTTGAAGCGTGGCCGGTGATTTTTAGGAGTTAGTGAAATGGCTGTCCAGAAAAGTCGAGTTTCCCCCTCACGCCGCGGCCAGCGCCGTTCCCACGACGCTCTGCGGGGACCCACGCTGTCGGTGGATTCCACCAGCGGCGAGACCCACCGCCGCCACCACATCGGTGCCGACGGTTCCTATCGCGGTAAGAAGATCCTGAACACCAAGCAGGAAGACTAGCCCATACACGCTCCGCCTGCCGCCGGAACGCCCTTCGGGATCCCGGCGCGGTCCATGGGTGCGGGGCCTAACAAGCGGGTGCTGCGGAATCCATCCTGATGGAAAAGACCGTCACCATCGCTGTGGATGCCATGGGCGGAGATCACGGGCCCTCCGTGACCGTGCCGGCCGCCGTCAGCATGCTTGCCAAGCGACCCTACCTGCGCCTGATCATGGTGGGTCGGGCGGAGGTGCTGGAGCCCTTGCTCGCGGGTGACCGCGGCCGTTGGGGCGAGCGCCTCACTCTGCAGCACGCCTCACAGGAGGTGTCCATGCAGGAGCTCCCGTCCCAGGCGCTGCGTGGCAAGAAAGACTCCTCCATGCGAGTCGCCATCAACCTGGTGAAGGAAGGCCGCGCGGATGCCTGCGTCAGCGCCGGCAACACCGGCGCGCTCATGGCGACCGCGCGTTTCGTGCTCAAGACCGTACCCGGCATCGACCGACCGGCGATCTGCGCGCTCATCCCGTCCCACGGCGGCCATACCCACATGCTGGACCTCGGCGCGAACGCAGACTGCACGCCTGAGCAGCTCTTCCAGTTCGCGGTGATGGGTGCCGCACTCGCGGGCGCGGTCTACAACATCCGCGAGCCCAGGGTCGGCCTGCTCAACATCGGCGAGGAGGAGATCAAGGGCATCGAGAAGGTGAAGGATACGGGTAAACTGCTTGCGGCGAGCCATCTCAACTACATCGGCTTCGTCGAGGGCGACGACATCTTCTCCAAGGACGTGGACGTGGTGGTCACCGATGGCTTCGTGGGCAACGTCTCCCTCAAGACCATGGAGGGCCTCGCCAAGATGATCAGCCAGATCATCCGCGAGGAGTTCCGCCGTTCGGCTTTCACGCGCCTCAGGGCCTTCATCGCCATGCCAGTATTGAGAGCGATACGCAAACGCCTCGACCCGCGCCACTATAACGGCGCGAGCCTGCTCGGCCTCAAGGGCGTGGTGGTGAAGAGCCACGGCGGTTCGGACAGCGTGGCGTTCTCCGCCGCCATCCGCATCGCGATCCTGGAAGTGCAGAACCAGGTACCGCAGCGCATCGGCGCGCTCATGGAGCAGCAGTTGCCGCAGGCACCGACAGCGGTGGCCCAATGAAGCCAGTCTATTCGCGCATCGCCGGCACCGGGCGTCATCTGCCGAAGCGGGTCCTCACGAACCACGACCTCGAGAAGATGGTGGAGACCAGTGACGAGTGGATCCGTAGCCGCACCGGCATCGAGCGCCGCCACGTCGTAGCGGACGACGAGACCAACCTGGACCTGTGCGAAGGGGCGGCGCGCAACGCCATGCAAGCGGCCGGCGCCGGGCCCGAAGACATCGATCTCGTCATCGTCGGCACCACCAGCCCCGATCAGGTGTTCCCCAACATGGGCTGCCTCCTGCAGCAACGCCTGGGGATACACGGTCCCGTGGCCTTCAGCCTGGAGGCGGCCTGCACCGGTTTCATCTACGCCTTGAGCATCGCCGACAAGTTCGTGAAGACCGGCGCCTCCAAACGCGCGCTGGTGGTGGGCGCCGAGACCCTCTCACGCATGGTGGACTGGAAGGACCGGGGCACCTGCGTGCTGTTCGGCGACGGCGCGGGGGCGGTGGTGCTGGAGGCGTCCGACGAACCGGGCATCATCTCCACGCATCTGCACGCGGACGGGCAGTACGCGGACCTCCTGTATTTCCCCTCCGGCGTGTCCAAGAAACCCGAGGACTTCCACGCCCGCCGTGACTACATCCAGATGAAGGGCAACGAGGTCTTCAAGGTGGCCGTCACCAAGCTGGGAGAGATCGTGGTGGAAGCCCTGGAGGCGAACGGCATGACCGGCACCGACATCGACTGGCTGATCCCCCACCAGGCCAACCTGCGCATCATCGAGGCCACCGCCCGCAAGCTCAAGATGCCCATGGACAAGGTGATATTGACGGTCCAGGACCACGGCAACACCTCCACCGCCTCGGTGCCGATGGCTCTGGATGTAGCCGTGCGCGACGGACGCGTCAAGCGTGGCCAGACGCTGATGCTGGAGGCCTTCGGGGGCGGGTTTACCTGGGGCGCCGCTCTGGTCCGTTACTGAAGAAGACGCGATCAGCACGTAAAAAAAAGGGAGCGCAGAGCGCTCCCTTTTGATTTCTGCATGCGCCTGACGCTTCAGAGCGCAGGCACCGGCTTGATGACGACCGGGTCGCCCACCATCAGGGTCGGCGCACCGGCCGCGTAGGCGGCCTTGTTGTAGTCCGGCACGTCCTTCTTCAAGAGCGCGTTGAAGCGGGCGAGGGCGTCGTTCACCTTGGGCGTCAGCTCCGCGTCCAGGTCCAGGATCGACTGGATCATGGGCTGCGGGTCGCTGCCGGCGCTGCCGAAGAACAGGAACTGCAGCTGGATGTCGAGCTTGGCGAGGTAGTGGATGTTGTCCTCGATGGTCTCCTTCTGTTCGTCGGTGTTGTATACCGAGTCCTTGAGGTCGCCCAAGCTCTTCTGCAGGGCTTTCGCCTGGTCGAGCGCCGCCTGGTACTTCGCCTTGTCGAGGTCGGCGTTGCCGTTGACCGCACCCTGGAAGCTGCCCAGAGCGTCCTGCATGTCGTGCAGGCGTTGCATCATCTCGTTGTAGGCGGAGAGCTCGTTGCGAGCCTTGAGGCCAAGCACCGTCAGGGTCTTGGCCTCGTCCGGCGCGACCGTCTGGTTGGGGTCGTAAGCGACCTTCGCCTGGGTCGTCTCGGTCTTGCCGTTCACGGTGACCGCGATGTTGTAGGTGCCGGCGAGCACGCTCGGGCCGAAGTTGCCGAAACCGTCCCCGCCGTTCAGGTCCGGGGTCTTCTCGAAGGCCAGCTTGGTGGGGGCGTCGTACTGCATGTTCCAGACGAAGCGGTTGATGCCCTGCTTGGAAGGGCCGTACACCGTGGCCACGGTAGTGCCGGCGGCATCGGTGACCACAATCTTCACCGGCGTCTTGTCCTCGCCCCCCTCGTTCTTGATCTCCTTCTTCAGGTAGTAATCCAGCACGACGCCGCTGGGGCCGTTGGGCGCGCTGTACGCTACCTGCGTCTCGCCGCCACGGTACCACGTTACG
>DATIEQ010000346.1:0-2833 GCA_035455665.1 Gammaproteobacteria bacterium
GGTCGTCGCCGGCTGGGCCGAGTTCGCCGGGGCGGAGGCGAAACTCGCGATCTGCATCGCCGCCCTGGAGCAGGGCCTGCACCTGCCGGGGCCCGGCCTCACGCTGATCGCTGAGGAGCAGCTCTTCGGCGAACGGGCCCGCCAGCAACGCGCCCGACGGCGCGCCGCCCGGGACCCGGAGAGCATCATCCGCGATCTCACGGACCTCGCTGCCGGCGCACCCGTGGTGCATGAACTCCACGGGGTGGGCCGCTATCTGGGCCTCGAGACCTTGGACATGGGCGGCTTCCAGACGGAGTTCTTGCGACTCGAGTACGCGGGCGGCGACAAGCTCTACGTGCCCGTGTCCTCTCTGCACCTCATCAGCCGTTACAGCGGCAGCACGCCGGAGCAGGCTCCCCTGCACCGCCTCGGCAGCGGCGATTGGGAGAAGGCCCGGCGCCGCGCGGCGGAACAGGCCCGGGATGTGGCAGCCGAGCTCCTGGATCTGTATGCACGGCGAGCCGCCCGCCAGGGTCATGCCTTCAAGCTCGCGGACATGGACTACCAAGCATTCACCGAAAGCTTCCCCTTCGACGAGACGCCCGACCAAGCCCAGGCCATCGACGGAGTCATCGGCGACATGACCCGCGGCCGTCCTATGGACCGGGTGGTCTGCGGCGACGTGGGTTTCGGCAAGACGGAGGTGGCCCTGCGCGCCGCCTTCGTAGCCGTACAGGGAGGCAAGCAGGTGGCGGTCCTGGTGCCGACCACGCTCCTCGCCCAGCAGCACGCCCAGACTTTCCGCGACCGCTTCGCGGACTGGCCGGTACGGATCGAGGTGCTGTCCCGCTTCCGTTCCGGCAAGCAGCAACAGGAAACCCTGCAGGAACTGGCGGAAGGCAAGGTGGAGATCGTGATCGGCACCCATGCCTTGCTGCGGAGCGAGGTGAAGTTCAAGGACCTGGGGCTCGTCATCATCGATGAGGAACACCGCTTCGGGGTGCAGCACAAGGAGCGGCTCAAGAAGCTGCGCGCCGAGGTAGACGTGCTGACGCTCACCGCCACGCCCATCCCCCGTACCCTCAACATGGCGCTGGCAGGTTTGCGTGAACTCTCCATCATCGCTACGCCCCCGGAGGACCGTCTCGCGGTCAAGACCTTCGTGAGCGAATGGCAGGATGCGGTGGTGCACGAGGCCTGCCTGCGTGAGATCAAGCGCGGCGGCCAGGTGTACTTCGTGCACAACAGCGTGGAGAGCATCGATAAGGCGGCGGCGGACCTGGCGAAACTGTTGCCCGGCGCCGAGATCCGCATCGCCCACGGCCAGATGCGCGAGCGGGACCTGGAACAGGTGATGCTCGACTTCTACCACCGCCGTTTCAACGTATTGGTGTGCACCACCATCATCGAGAGCGGCATCGACGTGCCCACGGCCAATACCATGGTCATCAACCGGGCCGACAAACTCGGCCTGGCGCAGCTACACCAGTTGCGGGGGCGGGTGGGCCGTTCCCATCACCGAGCCTATGCCTATCTCATCATCCCGCCCCGCGCGCTGCTGACGGCCGACGCCTTGAAGCGCCTCGAGGCGATCGAGTCCCTGGAGGAATTAGGCGCTGGTTTCACCCTCGCCACCCACGACCTGGAGATCCGCGGCGCCGGCGAGCTCCTAGGAGAAGAGCAAAGCGGCCAGATCCATGAAGTGGGTTTCTCCCTCTACTCGGAACTGTTGGAACGCGCCGTGGGCTCACTCAAGTCCGGCAAACCCGTGGACCTGGACGCACCCTTCGAACATGGGCCTGAGATCGACTTGCACCTCCCTGCGCTGCTTCCGGCCGACTACATGCCGGATGTGCACCTGCGCCTCACTCTCTACAAGCGCATCGCCAGCTGCAAGAGTGGCACTGAGCTGGATGAGCTGCAAGTGGAGATGATCGACCGCTTCGGCCTGCTGCCGCCACCGGCGAAGGACCTGTTCCGTTTGGCGGAACTCAAGCTAAAGGCGGCGCCCCTCGGCGTACGCAAGATCGAAGCGGGCTCCAGCGGCGGCCGCATCCAGTTCGCGCCGGACACACCCGTGGACCCCCGCCGCGTTATCGCCCTCATCCAACAGCAGCCGAAAACCTATAAACTGGACGGCCAGGACCGGTTACGCTTCAGCCTCGATCTGGATGACCGAGAGCAGCGCTTCCGCGCCGTGGACGCGCTGCTGCAAAGATTGACGGCGGCCGCTGCCTGACACACGTCTCTTCAGGCGCTAGGAGCGAAACATTGAAGACTTTTGCCATTCTCCTTTCCATGCTAGGCCTGCTAGCCGTCACCGACGTCCGCAGCGCCCCGACCAACGTGACGCCTGCAGCGGCTGCTCCCAATTGGTATGACGTGGAGATCATCGTGTTCCGCAATCTAGACCCGGCGGCAGGTACGCTGGAGACCTGGCCTACGGACCCCGGCCTGCCGGACTGGACCCCGGCTACGGCGCTCAATCCGCCCGATTCGACCGGCACTCCCATCCCGTACCAGCAACTCGCGCCGGTGGGTGAGCAACTGGACGATGATTGGACGCGGCTCAAGCGCTCCCATGGATATGAGCCGCTCCTGCACCTCACCTGGACCCAGCCGGCTCTCGACCGGACCAATGCACCGGCAGTCCGCGTGGGCACGCCCGTCTCCCTCGTGCCCCCCTCTGCTACCGCGCCTGCAGCAATACCGGCGGCAGCTCCGGGTAACGGCTCGACCCAACAACCGCCGGTCTATGGCACGGCGAAACTGAGCACCACCGGCCCCTACCTGCATTTCGACCTGGACCTGGTATTGAAGGGAGCGTCGGCAAAGACAACGATGGCAGCCG
>DATIEQ010000347.1:0-3307 GCA_035455665.1 Gammaproteobacteria bacterium
TCACGGCGTGACTCCGGGCCCTCGGCGTAGCCGCTGCCGCGGGTTCCCCTGGATATCATGGAGACAGCCCGTCGCGGTGAAAGTTCGGGGGTGGAGAGGATACGCGTCAGTTCAGCCCGGGGCGAAGTGCTCCTGTAGCCCGCGCAGGCAGCCTTGCCAACCCAGTCGATGCATGTCGGCCGTCGCCTCGTCGGCGATGCGTTCGTGCGTCACGCGCACCTCCGTGACTTCCCCCTGTGGGACGAACTCGACCGTGACGCGCTCGGGCTCGCGGCCCGCCCCTTCGATGCTCCAGGTGTACACCAGCTTGCGCGGGGCTTCGATGGCCTCGAAGCGGCCCGCGATCCAGAGGACCTTGCCGTCGGGGAAGCGGTTGCCGATGCGGTAACGCCCGCCCACGCGCAGCTCCACCTCGGCGCCGACGCAGGTCACGTTGTCGGGGCCCCACCAGGCCTGGAGCTGTTCGGGTTCGGTCCAGGCGGCGAACAGCCGCTCGGGCGTGGCGCGGATGGTCTCGCGCACCACGAGCGTGACGTTTCCGGTCTTGTCAGCGGCCATGTTTGTCTTTCCGATGTTGGGACTTGAGTGAGCGCCGCGGTTTACCCCGGCCCGACTCCACGTAGCGGGCCAGGGACTTGAGTGAGCCCTGCCAGAAGCTCCGGTACTGCTGCAGCCAGCCCTCCACGTCCTGCAGCGCGTCCCGGGAGAGGGAGCAGTGGTGCACCCGGCCGTCGACGCGGCGCTCCACCAGGCGCGCCTCTTCGAGGAGCTTGAGATGGCGTGACACGGCGGGTAGGGACATGGCGAAGGGTGCAGCGAGCTCCGTCACCCGCGCCGGGCCTGCCGCCAGGCGGTCGAGCATGGCGCGCCGGGTGCGGTCGGCGAGCGCACCGAACACGCGGTCCAGCTGCTCCTGGCGGGCGTCGCTCCGGCCCTGGGTCCTCGGGTCCATGCTGCTCCGGGTGGGGGCTTGCAATTGTTAACAGAATTGTTAACTATTGCCCACCCGCTGTCAAGGCGGATGCCCGTGAACAACAAGGATCCTGAGGAGACATAGCATGAACTCGCGCAACCACCGTCTAGCCACGCTCATCGCCCTCGCGGGCTTCGCCTGGTGCGGGTCGTCCGCGGCCGGCACCATCCAGCAGACCATCCAGTTCCCGGGTGTCGCGCCGGAGGCCATCTATCAGGCCTACATGTCCTCCCAGGGGCATGCGGCCATGACCGGTTTCCCGGCCACGTTCTACCGGCCGTCCACCCACGCGGAGGTGGCGGTGGGGCAGGAGGGGGACGAGTTGCGTGCCTTCCGCTTGACCGGACCCGACGGCAAGCCGACGTACTTCATCACCGGCACCATCCTGAAGCTCGTGCCGGGTAAGGAGATCGTGACCAGCTGGCGAGCCACCGCCTGGGATCAGGGCCCGAAGCCCGGCGACGGCACCGACCTCGCCTGCATCCTGGTGCTGACCTTGCGGCCCATGCAGGGCGGCACCGAACTGCAGCTGGTGCAGGTGAACATCCCTGATTTCCCGGATGTGGCGGCGTCCGACGCCGCCTCCGCGGGCGTCGTCTCCGAGACCGCGGCGGTGAACAGCCACTGGTACTTCCGCTACTGGGCGCCCATGCAGAAGTACTTCGCGGCGCAGGCGGAGAAGAAATCGCCCTGAGGGTAGGCCACCGAGGCAGCGGCGCGGGAGATCAGCCGCGCCGTCTCCGAGCTACGCCGACCGCCTCAGGCGAGCAGCTTCGCGTCCATGGTGATCTTGGCATTCAGCACCTTGGACACGGGGCAGTTCTGCTTCGCGCCGTTGGCCGCCGCCATGAACTTTGCCTCGTCGGCGCCCGGCACGCGGGCGCTCACGTCGAGATGCACGGCCGTGATGGTGAAGCCGCCGCCTTCGGCGCTCAGGGTGAGCGTCGCCTGGGTGTCGATCTGCTGCGGCGTGAGACCCGCGTTGTTGAGGAACAACGACAGCGCCATGCTGAAGCAGCCGGCGTGGGCGGCGGCGATCAGTTCCTCCGGGTTCGTGCCCTTGGCGTCGCCGAAGCGCGTCTGGAAGGAATAGGGCTGCGCCTGGAACACGCCGCTCTGGGTGCTGAGGGCGCCTGTGCCGTCCTTGAGGCCACCCCTCCAGACGGCGGATGCGGTGCGGATCATGGCGTACTCCTTAGCTGTCAGCGAGGGTGGGGTCGGGCCGTCTAATATAGACTCCGTGGACGAGTCGTGGCGCCAAGACCGGACATATTCGGGTCCGGCATTCCAATAGGCGTGAGGGTCATGTTCGAGACCATGGGAATCCTCGTCGAGATGCCTTGGCTCGCGGCGCTACCGGCGGCGTTCTTCCTTGGGCTCTATGCCTGGTGTCGGCGCAAGCCGGTGCTGGTGGCCGCCAGCGCTTGGGCCCTGTACCTGCCCTATGAATGGAGCATGAAGCTGCGCCTCCTGTGTTCCGGCGAGTGTGACATCCGCATCGACCTCCTGGCGCTCTATCCCTTGCTGGCGATCCTGTCCCTGATCGCGCTGATCGCCGCGTCCTGGTTCCTGGTCAAACGCCTTAGGTCAGCCGCATCCCGATGAGAGCCAGCCTCGTCTGTCTCCCGGCCTGCCTGATGGCGGCGGTGCTTTCCGGCGCCGCCGTCGCCGCGCCGGAGGAGATCCAGGTCTATATAGACGACCTGACGGCCCCCGGCAGCTTCGGCACCGACGTGCACAACAACTACGTGGTCTCGGGCAGCGTCGCGCCGGACTATCCGGGCGGCGAGGCGTCCGAACACCTCTACCGGCTCACGCCCGAGTTCTATTACGGCGCGACCGACACCCTCGAGTTCGGCCTTTACCTCCTCACCACCACCCAGCCGGGCCGCGATCCCATGTTCGATGGCCCCAAGGTCCGCCTGAAGTTCATCGCGCCGCACGACGAAAGCACGGGCGTCTTCTGGGGTGCAAACCTGGAGATCGGCAAGACGAGCTTGCGGGTTTCGGAGCAACCCTGGGGCACGGAACTCAAGGGGATCTGGGGTTACCGCGCCGAGCCCTGGCTCCTCGCCGTCAACACCAACTTCGACTGGGAATCCACCCGCGCCTTCGGCGGCCCGGCATCCTTTGACGTGGACACCAAGCTCGCCTACCGCACCGCGGCGGGCTACCAAGTCGGGTTCGAGAGTTACAACGAGCTCGGTCCCCTGAACGGCTTAGGGCGACTCAACCAGCGCAGCGAGACGCTCTACGCCGTGCTCGATACGGATCTCGGCAAGAGCCTGGATCTGGACGCCGGTATCGGCCGTGGGCTCACCACCGTCTCGGACC
>DATIEQ010000348.1:0-3707 GCA_035455665.1 Gammaproteobacteria bacterium
CCTTCTCCAGTTACCAGAAGTCCCTGCTGAAGTCCGGCCGCGCCGAAGCCAAGTCTGCCCTCACCCAGATCGCAGCGGCTGAGGAGCAGTACAAATTCAGCAACCCCACATATAGCTCCTCGGTATCGGGTATGTTGCCCACGTCCAAGAACGCCGCCAGCAGTCAGACTAACGGCGGGCTCTACACCATAGCGATCTCTGCCGCCACGAGCACCTACACCATCACCGCGAAGCCTGTCTCCACCGGCCGTCAGGCCAAGGACACTGACTGCCAATACTTCTCTCTCAACCAGTTGGGAGCCCAAAAAGCAAACAACAACACCAGCGGCACCGGCACCGACACCACCGCCATCTGCTGGTGAACGAGAGACTCTTGCAAGCTTCAGATTGAGAAAAAGGCCGGGCTTCGCCTGGCCTTTTTCTTGCGGCGCTACGCACGGCCATCGGCGTCCGCTTGCTGGCTTTTTCCCCTCGCTTGCGGGAACATGACCGCCTCCACGAGGTCCCACCCCCATGCCTTCCGCTGCGAGCCTGGATGAGCGACTGAGCCGTCTGCTGCATGCCCATGCAGACGCCGCCCTGCGTGGCGGAGGCAAGGGCCTCGAGAAGGAATCCCTGAGGGTCTCTGATGCAGGGCGGCTGGCGCAGACGCCTCATCCCCGGAGCCTCGGCTCGGCGCTCACTCACCCCCACATCACCACCGATTATTCCGAGGCCTTGCTCGAGTTCGTGACGCCGCCCTTGGCGGATACGCGCGGGACCCTCGGGTTTCTCGCCGACATCCATGCCTACGTCTACCGCCACCTGCAAGACGAGATGCTGTGGGCCACCAGCATGCCTTGCATCCTGGAAGGCGACGCCAGCATCCCCATCGCGGAGTACGGCACCTCGAACGTCGGTATGATGAAGCACATCTACCGACGCGGCCTTGGCTGGCGTTATGGCCGCAGCATGCAGGCCATCTCCGGGGTGCATTTCAACTACTCTTTCCCTTTGGAGCTATGGCCGCTGCTGCAGGAGCAGGAACGGGACCGCCGTCCGCTACGTGCCTTCACTGATGACTGGTATTTCAGGGCGCTGCGCAACTTCCAGCGCTTGGGCTGGCTCGTGCCCTATCTGTTCGGTGCCTCTCCCGCCCTCTGCAAGAGCTTCCTGGGCGGCCGTGACCTGGGTTTCGAGGAATTTGACGCCCACACCTTTTACGCACCTCACGCCACGTCCCTGCGCCTCTCCGACATCGGCTACAAGAACAAGAACCAGGCACGCATCGGTGTCACCTACGACGGACTCGAGGACTACGTCACCACACTCAATCACGCCATCACGACCCCCGTGGCGGAATACGAGCGCATCGGCGTGAAAGTCGACGGCGAATGGCGCCAGCTCAACGCCAACATCCTGCAGATCGAGAACGAGTTCTACGGCAGCATTCGCCCCAAACAACCTATCCAATCGGGCGAGCGCGCCACGCTGGCGCTGAAGCGCCGCGGCGTGATGTATCTGGAAGTGCGCGCCCTGGACGTGAACGCCTACGACCCGGTGGGCACCAGCGAGCCGACGCTGCGCTTCATCGAAGCTCTGCTCCTTCGCTGTCTGCTCACCGACAGCCCGGCCCTGCCGCCGGACGAATCCCGGGACATCGGCGAGAACCACCTGCAGGTGGCGCGCTATGGACGTGACCCCGCGCTGAAGCTGCGGCGCGCAGATCGCGAGGTCGGGTTGCGTGACTGGGCGCATGAGGTGCTTGAATCCATGACCGGCATCTGCGAACTCCTCGACGGCGGCGACCCACGCCGGCCTTACAGCCTGAGCCTCGCCGCCCAACGGGCCGCCGTGGACGACGCCGAGCGCACGCCATCGGCAGCCGTCCTCAGGGACATGCGCGAGAGCGGCGAGAGTTTCTTCCGTTTCGCGCAGCGGCTTTCCGCCGCCCATCGCCGCACCCTCCTCGATACGCCCATCGCCGCGGACGTGGAGACGCGCTTCTCGGCCCTGGCGAAGGACTCCTTGGAGAAGCAAGCGGCCATCGAAGCCGCGGATAGGTTATCCTTCGAGGACTACCTGCGACGCTATTTCTCGCAAGACTGACCCTATGGACATGCAAGAACCTACGAAGCGCTTCGGCATCCGCTGCACCCTGCCGCCAGACGACCCGATGAGCGCCCCACACCTGCTGGGGCCGGACTGGGAGGCCTTCCGCTGGTACGACAGCACCCGCGAACGCGACGAGGCACTCGACGGCTTCAGCCGCGAGCACCTCTACTCACGGCGCGGCGACCGCCCGAGCGTCATCTACACCCCGATCGACCGCTGAACGATCGCTACCGGAGCGCCGCGTGCTGATCCTGTATATCGGCCTGCTGATCCTGGCCCTGGTGGTGATCCTCTCGGGCGCAGAGTTGTTCACCAACGCGCTGGAACACCTGGGACAGCGCTATGGCCTGTCCGAGGGCATGGTGGGGTCCGTGCTCGCCGCCGTCGCCACGGCCCTGCCCGAGACCATCGTCCCCATCATCGCCGTGTTCTTCGGCGGCAGTGACCACGAGGTACGCGAGGCGGTCGGCGTCGGCGCCATCCTCGGCTCACCGCTCATGCTGGTCACCCTCGCGCTCGCCCTCATCGCCCTCGCGACAGGCCCCAAGCGTGGCTGGAATGTTCCGTTGCGGCCCGAGATGAGCGGCCTGATGCGCGACCTGGGCTATTTCCTCGTGGCCTACGTCATCGCCTTCATGGCGCTCTACGTCCCGCGGCAGCCCGGCGATGTCCGTGTGCTGTCTGCGGCCGCCCTCGTGTTCCTGTATGTCTACTACGTATACAACACGGTGCGTGCCTCGGCGATACTGGTGAAGCAGGGCCACGGCACCACGGCGGTAAACCCCCTGCACCTGAAATACCTGGGCATCTCCCATACCCTGCCGTCTGAAGCGGCGCAACTCGCCGCCGGGCTCGCTTTCATCATCGCCGGCGCCAAGCTCTTCGTGCTCGGCGTGGAACACGTGGCCGCCGCCACCGGCATCGGCGCCCTGGTGCTCTCGCTCATCATCATCCCTATCGCCACCGAGATGCCCGAGAAGTTCAACAGCATCCTGTGGGTGCGGCGCGGCAAGGATACCCTCGCCTTCGGCAACGTCACCGGCGCGATGGTGTTCCAGGGGACTCTGCTCCCCGCCTTCGGCATGCAGCTTGGCGCCTGGCTGCCCTCCCGCGATATCCTCTGGGCCATGGGCATCACCTTCGCCTCCGCCCTGTGGACGCTCCTCCTGGCGGCACGCCGCCGACTCACCCCCGTGGCTCTGCTCTTGAACGGCGCCGCCTACCTGCTGTTCTTCCTGTTGGTAGCCCTGCGATGAGCAGCCCCGGCTGACCCGGGATCGCCTCGTGATCGCCTCACCGGTCCCCTCCCCCTGCGTGCGTAACTGCTGCCTGGATGAGCAGGATGTGTGCATGGGCTGCGGCCGCAGCCTGGATGAGATCCGGCGCTGGAGCGAATCTGGTGACGCCGAGCGCACCCGCATCCTGGATCTCGCCGCCGGGCGTCGCGCGGAACGTGAGGCCCGGCGCCGTGCATGGCTCGAAGGCAACGCCCCACCCTAGGCGCCTGGGTTCGGCGGGGTTGTACCTGCGAGCGGTTACAGATATTGTTTTCCTGTCTCTGGGGTCTCGGGATGGGTCATGCAGAAGTTTGCACTCTTCGTCCTGTCGGCATT
>DATIEQ010000349.1:0-4760 GCA_035455665.1 Gammaproteobacteria bacterium
AACGGCGTGCCGAAGCTGACGCCGAGCTTGCGCGACCACACCACGTAGCCGATCTCGCCGGCCATGACGAGTGCCACCAGGGCGCCGATGGGCGCGTAGCGCGCGAAGCCCTGCCGCAGGGTGGCGACGTTCACGTCCAGCATCATCACCACGAACAGGAACAGCACCATCACCGCACCCACGTAGACCAGCACCAGCACGATGCCGAGGAACTCCGCCTCGAGCAGCAACCACAACCCCGCGCTGGTCACGAAGGCGAGCACCAGGAACAGCGCCGAGTGCACCGGGTTGCGGGCCGTGATCACCCCGAGGGCGGCGCCCACCAGGATCGCCGCCAGCACGCTGAATATGATGAGTTGCACCATCCCCGGACCCCCTCAGCGGTAACGCGCGTCGGCCGCACGATCGGCGGCGATCTGGGCCTCGAACCTGTCGCCCACGGCCAGGAGTTTCTCCTTGGTCATGATCTGCTCGCCACGCTTCTCGAAATGGAAATCGGTGATGCTCGTCTCGACGATGGCGTCCACCGGGCAGGCTTCCTCGCAGAAGCCACAATAGATGCATTTGAACAGGTCGATGTCGTAGCGCGTAGTGCGGCGCGTGCCGTCCTCGCGCATCTCGGAGTCGATGGTGATGGCGAGCGCCGGGCACACCGCCTCGCAGAGCTTGCAGGCGATGCAGCGCTCCTCACCGTTCGCGTAGCGGCGCTGGGCGTGCAGGCCGCGGTAGCGCGGCGACTTGGGGGTGCGCTCCTCGGGGTACTGGATGGTGAACTTGGGCGCGAAGAAGAAGCGCAAGGTGAGCCCCATGCCCCGCAGCAGCTCCACCAGCAACAAGCTCTTGATCCAGCGATTCAGTGCGTTCATGGGTGTCTCATGCGAACCAGGGACCGATCTTGAGCACGATGGCCAGGCCCTCCACCATCAGCCAGACGATGGTGATTGGGATGTACACCTTCCAGCCGAGCCGCATGATCTGGTCGTAGCGGAAGCGCGGGAAGGTGGCGCGGAACCACAAGAACAGGTACAGGAACAGGCACAGCTTCACGGCGAACCAGGCGAAGTGCGGTGCGCCGAGGAAGCCCCAGGAGGGCGGGAACGGCGACAGCCAGCCGCCCAGGAACATGATGCTGGCGAGCGCCGCGATCATGATCATGTTGGCGTATTCCGCCAGGAAGAAAGCGGCGAACGCGGTGCCGGAATATTCCACGTGGAAGCCCGCCACGATCTCCGACTCGCCCTCCGCCACGTCGAAGGGTGCGCGGTTGGTCTCGGCGACGCCGGAGATGAAATACACAGGGAACAACGGCAGCAGCGGCCACAGGTACCAGTGCCAGAGCCCGCCCCCCTGCCCCAGGACGATGTCGTTGAGGTTCAGGCTCTTGCTGACCATGAGCACGCCCACCAGCGCGAAACCCATGGCGATCTCGTAGGACACCATCTGCGCGGCCGAGCGCATGGCTCCGAGGAAGGCGTACTTGGAGTTGGAGGCCCAACCCGAGAGGATCACGCCGTACACACCGAAGGACGTGAGCGCCAATATATAGAGCAGCCCGGCGTTGATGTTCGCGAGGATCACGCCGTCCTGGAACGGGATCACGGCCCAGGCGGCGAACGCGGTGCCGATGGACAGCACCGGTGCGATGAGGAAGATGAACTTGCTGGAGTTCGCCGGTACGATCACTTCCTTGAACACGAGCTTGAACACGTCCGCGAAGGGCTGCAGCAGCCCGAAGGGCCCGACGCGATTCGGACCGATGCGTACCTGCATGAAACCGATGATGCGCCGCTCGAAATAAGTGAGATAGGCGACGCTCAGGATCAGCGGCACCATGATGGCGATGATGTATATCACCGTACGGACGAAGAACTGCGTGTCGGAAGGGTCCGCGCTCCACATCCCATATACCCAGGCCCCTATCGCGTGCCACATGTTCACCAGAGTGGACATCAGGCTTTCTCCGCTTCCACGGGGGCGTAGAAGGGCCCGAGCACAGCCGTCGCGGCGAGACCCGCGGGCACCCAGACCTGGCCGACCGCGATGCCCTCGTCCAGCTTCACACGCAAGGTAACTTGGCTGCCATTGTGGCGCAGCTTGGCCTTGGCGCCCTCTTCCAGCTTGAGGCGCTTCGCGTCCTCAGGGTTGAAACTCGCGTAGACGGCATCGCCGTCGTGGGTCTCCTGCAGCGGTACAGCGCGCCGCACCAACGCATCGGTCGCATAGAGCGGGATCTCGGCGACGCGCAACAGGCCCTTCGCTGCCGCTGGCGCGGCGACCGGCCGGTTGCCGGCGTAGCGATTATCGGGCGGGGTCTCCCCGGCTGCGGTACGCGCTTCCTTCATCACCTCCTCGGAGGAGAGCTGCTCGAAGCCCTGGAGCTTGAGGAGGTTGCCCAGCACCCGCAGGATCTTCCAGGCGGGTCGGGCTTCGCCCAGGGGTTGCACCAGGCCCGTGAAACTCTGCCAACGGCCTTCCGCATTCACGTAGGTACCGGAGGTCTCGCCGAACGCGCCGGCGGGCAGGAGCACTTCCGCATACTCGCGCATGGCCGCGGTGACGTAAGGGGTGATGGCGACCACGTGCTTCGCGGCCTTGAGTGCTTTGAAGGCCTCCGGGCCGTCCCAGCAGTCCAGTTCCGGCTCCACGTTCAGGAGCAGGTAGCCGGCGCGGTGCTCCGCCAGCATGGCCCGGGCGTTCTTGCCGGCCTTCTCCAGTTTCCTGCCGCCCGGCCCGCGATGGGGCACGGCGCCGACGAGCCAGGCACCGGCGCTGTTGGCGCCTTGCGAGATGTAGCCGAACGCGGCGCCGGTCGCCTCCGCGAGTGCGGCGGCGAGCGCACGCAGGTCCGCGTACTCCGGGTGCTGCAGCGTGAGGTGGCCGAGCAGCACCGCCTTGCGCTCGCCCTTGGCGAGCTCCGCCGCGATCCGCTGCTGCTCCGCATCGGGTTTCTGGGCCGCGACGATGTCCTTGAGGTGCGCGGGCACGGGCTTGCCCGTCGCCTTCAGCACCGCGGCGAGCGACGCGGCCATCGCCTGGGTAGCGGCGACGGCGTCCACCGCCACCGGGAACAGGAACTCATGGCGGCGCGGGTTCAGGAACATGACCGCGGCCCCCTTGAGGGCCGCCTTGCGCAAGCGGTGGGCCAAGAGCGGCACTTCCTTGCGCAGGTTCGAGCCGATCACCAGCACGGCATTGAGCTTCTCCAGGTCCTGGATGGTCTGTCCCAGCCAGGGGAAGAGCGGCTCGTGTGTATCGTCGCGGAAATCCGCCTGGCGCAGGCGCACGTCGATGCTGTCGACCCCGAGGCTGCGGCAGAGCCTCTGCAGCAGGAATAGTTCCTCGACGGTGGAACTCGGCGAAGCCAGGGCGCCGAGAGCATCGCCGCCCTTGGCACCCAAGGTCTCCCGCAGTGCCTTCGCCGCGGCCTCCAGGGCCGTCTCCCAATCTACTTCCTGCCAGGCGCCGTCGCGGCGCAGCATCGGCCGGGTGAGCCGGTCTGCGCTATCGATGCCGGTGTAGCTGAAGCGATCCCGGTCCGAGAGCCAGGTCTCGTTCACCGCGTCGTTGGATCTCGGCACGGCACGCATGAACCGGCCGCGCAGCACGTGGGCATAGAGGTTCGAGCCCACGCAGTCGTGGGGCGAGATGGTCTCGGCCTGGGTCATCTCCCAGCCGCGTCCGCGGTTGCGGAAGGGGCGTGAGTTGAGCGCCCCCACCGGGCAGAGGTCGATGATGTTGCCGGAGAGCTCGTGGTCGATGGCCTTGCCGATGTAGGTACCGATGCGCAGGTTCTCGCCGCGCCCGGTGCCGCCCATCTCCTGGATGCCGGCGATCTCCTGGCCGAAACGCACGCAGCGGGTGCAGTGGATGCAGCGGGTCATGTCCGTGGACACGAGCGGTCCGATGTCCTCGTCCTTCACCACGCGCTTCTGCTCGCTGTAGCGGGAGATGTCGCGGCCGTAGCCCATGGCGAGGTCTTGCAGCTCACACTCCCCGCCCTGGTCGCAGATCGGGCAGTCCAGGGGATGGTTGATCAGCAGGAACTCCATGGTGGCGCGCTGGGCGGCGAGCGCCTTCGCGGAACGCGTGAAGACCTTCATGCCCTCCATCACCGGCGTGGCGCAGGCCGGCACCGGCTTGCCCATCTTCTCCTGCTCGACCAGGCACATGCGGCAGTTGGCCGCCACCGACAGCTTCTCGTGGTAGCAGAAGCGCGGGATGTACACGCCCTCCCGGTCGGCGGCCTGGATGATCATCTCACCCTTGCGCGCCTTGGCGGGCTTGCCGTCTATCTCGATGTTGACCAGGTCGTCTGCCATGTTCTCTCTGTATCAGGCCGCCGCGCGGCGGGCGCCGGGCCCGACGAGGCAGCAGCCATGGTCGATGTGGTACTGGAATTCCTGGCGGTAGTGCTTGATGAAGCTCTGCACCGGCCAGGCGGCGGCGTCGCCGAAGGCGCAGATGGTGTGGCCCTCGATCTTCTTCGAGACGTCCACCAGCATGTCCAGGTCCTCCTGGCGCCCTTGCCCGTCCTCGATGCGCTTGATGACCCGGTACATCCAGCCGGTGCCTTCGCGGCAAGGTGTGCACTGGCCGCAGGACTCGGAATAGTAGAAGCGCGCGATACGCTCAAGCATCCGCACCATGCAGGTGGTCTCGTCCATGACCACCACCGCGCCCGAGCCCAGCATGGAGCCCGCGTTGCGCAGCGAATCGAAATCCATGTTGCAGCCGAGCATGACCTCGCCCGGCAGCACCGG
>DATIEQ010000350.1:0-2376 GCA_035455665.1 Gammaproteobacteria bacterium
CGCGGGCATCTACGCCCTCTACGTGGGTTTCGTGTACCTCCTGGCGCTGCCGGGAGGCTGGATCGCCGACCGGCTCGTGGGTCAGCAGCGGGCGGTGTTCTACGGCGCGCTGCTCATCGGCTTCGGCCAGTTGTCCCTGGCGTTGCCCTCCGGCGGCCTGCCGTTCGCCTGCTTGGGCCTCGTGCTCATCGTGCTCGGCACCGGCCTGCTCAAGCCCAACGTCAGCGTCATAGTCGGCCAGCTCTACCCCGAGGGCGGCGCGCGCCGCGACGCCGGCTTCTCCATCTTCTACTCCGGGATCAACCTGGGAGCCTTCGTGGCGCCCCTGCCGGTGAGCTACGTGGCCGAGACCTACAACTGGCACTGGGGTTATCTCCTGTGCGGTTGCGTGATGCTGGGCGGCGCGTTCTGGTTCCGCTCCACCAAGCACTGGCTCGCCGGCGCCGGTTCCGCGCCGACACACAGCGGCGATGCGGCGCGGGACGCCCGCATCCAGCGCCGCGGCTGGACGGCGGTGGTGCTCGCCATGGCGCTGCTCGCGCTCCTCGGCCTCGCGCTCTATCTCGGCTGGTTCAGCTTCGACGTGAACACCGCCGCGGGTTACACCGGCTGGGGGATCTTCACCGCCGCGGTGCTGTTCTTCGCCTATATCCTGTTGCTGGGCGGACTCACCACCGCCGAGAAGAAGCGGGTGGTGGTGATCTTCCTGCTGTTCGCCGGCGCCGCCCTGTTCTGGACCGGCTTCGAGCAGGCCGGCTCATCCCTCAACATCTTCGCCGAGCGCTATACCGACCGCAGCATCTTCGGTTACACGGTGCCCGCGGGCTGGTTCCAGAGCGTGCAGCCGTTCTTCATCATCGCCCTGTCGCCCTTCGTGGGTTATCTGTGGATCAAGCTCGCGGCCAGGAACCTCAACCCTTCCACGCCGGTGAAGTTCGGCTTGGGCTTGCTGTTCATGGCCTTGGGGTTCCTGGTGATGGTAGGCGCCGCCAAGGTGGTGGCCCACGGGGCCTTGGCGCTTCCCTACTGGCTGGTGGTGACCTATTTCTTCCACACCGTGGGCGAACTCCTGCTGAGTCCGGTGGGTCTGAGTGCTGTGACCAAGCTCGCGCCGCCGCGCTACGTGAGCCAGATGATGGGTACCTTCTTCATGGGCTTGTCCCTGGGCAACGTGTTCGCCGGCCTCATGGGTGGCAAGCTCGACCCCAGCCAGATCAGCCAGATGCCGGACGTGTTCATGCAGATCGTCTACCTCGGCGTGGGTGCGGGCCTGGTGTTCCTGGCGCTGAGTCCGCCCATACGCAAGCTCATCGGTGGGGCGGAATGAAACCGTCGTCCCGGGGCCTGCGCGCCGCCGTCCTGCTCGTGCTCAGCGGCGCGCTGCTCGCCGCCTGCAGCCAGCGTTCCCAACCCCCCGTGGCCGCCGCGCGGCCGACGGCCGACGACGCCAAGCGTTACATCGCCGAGGTGGACCGGCACCTGCGGCAGCTGAGCCTCGAGGACAGCGAGGCCCAGTGGGTCAACAGCACCTACGAGAACGGCGACACCGACGACCTCGTGGCCCACGCCGACGACCGCGCCCTCGGCTACCTCGGCCAGGCCATCGCCGCTTCCAAGCGCTACGACGGCGTGGACATGGACGCGGACACGGCGCGCCAGTTCAAGCTCCTGAAGCTCTCCGCACCCTTCCTGCCGCCCGACGATCCCGACAAGCGCCTGGAGATGACCAAGACCGCCTCCGAGATGCAGTCCATGTACGGCAGCGCCGAGTACTGCCCCAAGGGCAAGGCGTCCTGCCGCGGTCTCGACGAACTGCAGGCGGTGCTGGCGGACCCGGCGAACCACACGCCCAAGGGCTACGCGGCCATGCTCGATGCCTGGCAGGGTTGGCACGACGCCGCCAAACCCATGCGCGCCGATTACGCCCGCTTCGTGATGCTCACCAACCTGGGGGCGCGTGATTCGGGCTACGAGAACGTGGCGGACGTGTGGCAGTCGGGCTACGACATGCCGGCCAAGGACTTCGCCAAGGACACCGACCGCCTGTGGCAGCAGGTGCGGCCGCTGTACCAGGCGCTGCACTGCTACGTGTACAACCGCCTGGCCGCGGTCTACGGCCGGCAGCGCATGGGCGAGGGCGGCACCATCCCCGCGCACCTGCTCGGCAACATGTGGGCCCAGGAGTGGACGCACATCTACCCGCTGGTGCAACCCTACCCGGGCGTACGCGGCGACGACGTGGACGCGACCCTGCAGCGCGAGTACGACGTGATGGAGGCGAAGCTGCTCGCCCAGGCGCCGAAGAGCGACATCCCAGCCCAGGCCGATGCGATCCACACCGCCGAGATGCAGATGGCGCGGCAGAAGATCGGAAGA
>DATIEQ010000351.1:0-5263 GCA_035455665.1 Gammaproteobacteria bacterium
TCGAGGATCGACCGCAGCTCCTCGTGGTAGGCGCCGGGGGCGAGGAAGAAGTTGATGAATCCGGGACCGGCGATCTCGGTGCGCTCCACCAGCGGCGACGCCGGCAGCGCCGCGACGATCGCCGCCGCGAGTTCCCGGGGCTTCTTGCCGGCGGATTTGGCCAGGATCAGGGCTACGTTCGTGGCGAAGTCGCCATGGGTCCGGTCGCGGGTACGCTCCAAGAGCGGCCCGGCCGGCACGGCGTGGCGCGGGAACAGTTCGCCTGCCTGAGCTTTGAGCGCCTGGTGTAACAGGGTGTCGAGAGCGTGCTTCACATCGATCCGACGTATTTAGTGCAGGGCGGATTCTACCGTCTGCCTGACCTAGGGGAAACGAATCTGTTCTAGGTGCCTCAAAAAACGATGGATTTTGTTCCCTGGCAAGGCGCGGATGACCGAGGAACCGGAGCGTACTCTTGGCGTACGTGAGGATTCCGAGGTCAGACGCAACGCAGCCAGGGAACACTAAAGACGCGTTTTTGGAGGCACCTTAGTCCAGGCTGGCGGGATCCACATCTATAGACCAGCGCACGCGCCGCGCTTCCTTGAGTGCGTCGAGCCGGGGCAGCGCTTCGGCGAGGAGCCGCTGCAGCGGCCCGCGCTCCGGGCACTGCAGGAGCAGGTGTGCCCGGTAACGACCGGCGCGCCGCTCCATGGGCGCGGGTGCCGGGCCGAGGATACGCACCTGCTTCACGCCCAAGCCGCTGAACAGCCGTGTCGCCGCCTCCAGGAAGGCGTGGGGGTGGGCGGCGGCGGGCGCCTCGGCGCGCAGGAGCGCGAGCGAGGCATAGGGGGGGAGCTGGGCGGCGCGCCGCTCGCCGAGCGCCGCCGCGGCGAAGCTGCCGTAACCCTCGCGCACTAAGTGCAACAGCAGCGGATGGTCGGGCTGGTGGGTCTGGATGAGCACCTCGCCGGGCCGCTCGGCACGCCCCGCCCGGCCCGCCACCTGGATGATGAGCTGGGCCATGCGCTCGCTGGCGCGGAAGTCCGCGCTGAAGAGACCCTGGTCTGCGTCCAACACCCCGACCAGCGTCACCTGGGGGAAGTCGTGGCCCTTGGCGAGCATCTGGGTGCCCACCAGCAGTTTTCGCGCGCCCCGCTGCACCTCATCGAGGAGCTTCTCCATGCTGCCCTTGCGCCGGGTGCTGTCCCGGTCCACCCGGGCGACGCCTGCGTCCGGGAAGAGCGCCGCGAGCGCCTCCTCGAGGCGCTGCGTGCCCTGGCCGGCGATCCCGAAGGAGGTGCCGCCGCAATGGGTACAGCGCGCAGGAGCCGGGCGCTCGCTGCCGCAGTGATGGCAGACGAGCCGGTCCCGGCCGTGCAAGGTCATGCGCGCGTCGCAGCGCCGGCACTGCTCCGTCGTACCGCAGGCGTGACACAGGAACGTCGGGGCGTAGCCGCGCCGGTTCAGGAACAAGAGCACCTGGCCGCCGGCGCCGAGGTGGCGGCGCACCGCGTCGAGCAGGAGGTCCGAGACGCCGGCCGTCAGGGGCCGGCTGCGCACGTCCAAGAGTCGCAGGCTCGGGTGGCGCGCTTCGCCCGCCCGATCTGGTAGCGCGAGCTTCACATAGCGCGCCTGCTCCACGTTGTGGAGCGACTCGAGGGACGGGGTGGCGGAACCCAGCACCACCGGCGCGCCGCTCCGCTGCGCGCGCAGCACCGCGAGGTCCCGGGCCGAATAGCGGAAACCCTCCTGCTGCTTGAAGGAGGGATCGTGTTCCTCGTCCACCACGATGAGTCCCGGGCGCTGCAGGGGCAGCCATACCGCCGAGCGGGTGCCGACGATGACCGAGGCGCGCCCGTCGCGGGCCGCAAGCCAGGTGTCCTGGCGCTCGCCGTCGCTCAAGGACGAGTGGAACACCGCCACGCGGCCGAAACGCGCCCGGAAGCGGGCCAGCGTCTGGGGCGTCAAGTTGATCTCGGGCAGGAGCACCAGCGCCTGCTGGCCGCGCTCCACCACCGCGGCGATGGCGGCGAGATAGACCTCGGTCTTGCCGCTGCCGGTGACGCCGTGCAGCAGGAAGGCCTGGTAGCGCCCGAGCGCCGCGACGATCCCGGCGGCAGCGGCTTCCTGGGCGGGGTTGAGCTGCATGCCGGCAGCGGAATCGACGGCTCGCAGGTCCATCGCTTGGACGGTCTTCTCCACCCAGCCGCGCTTCACGAGCGCCTTCAGGGCGGAGACGTAACCGGGCACGCCGGAGGCGAGTGCGTCCGCGTCGAGGCCGGAGGCGTGCTGGAGGAGCAGGGCATGGAGCGCCCGCTGCCGCGGCGCCCGGGTGAGGCCGGCCGGATCCGCCTCATAGCCTGCAGCGTTCAGCCGCCACCGGGCACGTCCGCCCGCCAGGGCGGGGCGGCCGAGTCGCAGCGACACCGGCAGCAACGCCTGCATCACCTCGCCGATGGGATGACGGTAGTACTCGGCTGCCCAGCGGGCGAGGGACAGCATGTCTTCGGGGATCAGGGGTGAGTCGTCCAGCAGACGGCGCGCCGCCTTCAGCTTCGCCGCCGGTACCGCGCTCTGGGACGAGGTGGCCAGCAGCACTCCCACCACCTCGCGCCGGCCGAAGGGCAGTCTGAGCCGCACGCCGGGTCTCAGGGTGGATGGATCGGTGCCCGGGGGCGGCAGGTAGTCGAAGGAGCAGTAGAGCGGCGAGGGTACCGCCACCTGCAGGTAGCGCGGCGGCATCAGGGGCACGCGTTATCCACAGTTCTTGTGGATAAGTGTGTGGATGGTTCCAGCGACCCCGGGCAATCGCTGCAAGCGGGACGCGCGCGACTCGGTTTGCTGAAAATTTGCTCGCTTGTGGGAGGCATAGGACCCGAGGCCTCGGAAGGCGGGAGCATGATAACCTTTCGCGCCGAGCACCGGCGCCCACGGCCTAGGTGCGAACCCGCGTCTTCCCGAGGATCCGGTCTGGACAGCGCACACGATCTCAACCAGTTTCTAGCGGGTGTGGAACGCCGTGCATTCCGCATCGCGCAGCTGGCGCTGCGCAATCCGGACGATGCCCTGGACGCGGTCCAGGATGCCATGCTCGGCCTGGCGAAGAGCTATGCACAGCGGCCGGCGGAGGAATGGCCCCCGCTCTTCTACCGTATCCTCCAGAGCCGCATCCGCGACTGCCAGCGGCGTCGCAAGGTGCGCAACCGGGTGCTGTCCTTCTTCGGCGGCCAACGGGGCGACGAAGACGACATGCCGGACCCCATCGCCAGCGCCCCAGATCCGGCCGCGGTGGACCCGAGCGTCCAGGTAGCCCGGGACGAGGCCATGGCCGCGCTGCAAGACGCGCTCGGAGAACTGCCCGGCCGTCAACGGGAAGCCTTCGTGCTGCGTATATTGGAAGGGCTGGATGTTTCCCAGACCGCCCGCGCCATGGGGTGTTCCGAGGGAAGCGTCAAGACCCATCTCTCGCGGGCCATCCACAGCCTGCGGGATACTCTCGGGGAGCATTGGCCATGAACATGCCGGATATGGAAGACAACATCGCAAAACGTGCCCGTGAGCTTTTCCTTGCTTCCCTCGGGCAGCTGGATGGCGCAGTCCTCGCTCGCCTGCGGGAGGCCCGCCTGCGCGCCGTGGAGGCGGCTTCCCAGCCCCGGCCGTTCTGGCGTCCCCAGAGTCTCGGTCTGCCCCTGGGCGCCGTGGCTCTCTTGTTCGTGGTCCTGGTGGGTGGCGGCCTTTGGTGGAACAGCCTCACGCCCCCGCCCGCTGCCGAGCCCTTCGCCAGCGGCAATAACGACGACCTGCCCATCGTCCTCAACAGCGACAACCTGGACATGTATTCGGACCTGGATTTCTACCAGTGGCTCGAGACCCAGGACCAGGCGCCCGCCCCGGCGAGCGACGAGGACGACCCGTCGGATGACGACGACGACAGCGACGAGGGCGGCTGATGGGGTTCGTCCGACGCCTGCTATGGCTGGTGGTATTCACGGCGGCGAGCCTGCCCAGCTACGCCGATAACGCACCCAAGACGCCCGCCGCGGCGCTTCCCGATCCCGAGCTCCTGGAGTTCCTGGTGGACTGGCAGGACGCCGCCGGCCAGTGGGTGGATCCCCAGACCTTCGCCCAGATCGATCCGGTCGCGGTCGCGGCCCATGATGCCCGCGCCCACAGTAAACCTCCCACCGCGACTACCCGGGCCCATCCCGCTGACAGCGGCAAGCGTGCGACCCGATGAGAGTGCTGCGACTTCAGCTTCTGAACCCGGCGCTTCTCCTGGGCGCATTGCTCCTGACGGGCGCCGCCCAGGCGGCCACGCCAGCTGCGGCCGCGCCTGCCGTTTCCACCCGCGCGGCTGCCGTGCCCTGGGAGAAACTCTCCGCCCAGCAACACGAGACCCTGGCGTCTTTCAAGGACCGCTGGGCGAGCCTGCCCCCGGAACGCCAGCAGAAACTCATGCGTGGCGCGGACCGCTGGCAACAGATGTCGCCGGAGGAACGGCAGAAGGCTCAAGGGCGGCTGCACCGCTGGCAGAAGCTCAGCCCAGAACAGAAGGTGCGGCTGCGGCAGCGCTACGAGGCCTTCCAGAAGCTGCCACCGGATGAGCAGCAGCACATCCGCCAGATGTACCAGAAGTACCAGCAGATGCCCACGGACCAGAAACAGCAACTCAAGGATCGCTGGAAGAACATGACGCCGGAACAGCGCTATGCCCTGAAGCGGAAGCTGGCGGCGCAGAAGGCGGCCAAGGCTCCGCCGCAATAAAACCCCCGCGAAATGCGGGGTTTTTATTGCTCCTTAACGGAAGTCTGAAAAATCCATCCCAGGGCGAGCGGCACTGCCGCGCGCGCCCGCACATGGATGTGCGGGCCGGATATGGAACTAAGCAGGATGCGCGCGGTGCTTTGCGGCTGCGCATCCAGCTCCGGCGCAAAGTCCAGGGCAGGCTCCTGCCTGCCCGTCTGCGGCGATGCTGCGGACCCCTGCGCCGCAATCGTCCGTTTTTTAATCCAAAGTCTTGATGCCCTGTATCAGGCGCGCCACCGCTTCCTGGCCGTCGCCGTAGAGCATGCGGGTGTTGTCCATATAGAAGAGCGCGTTCTCGATGCCGGAGAAGCCCCGCCCCTGGCCGCGCTTGATGACGATGACGTTCCTGGCCTTGTCAGCGTCCAGGATGGGCATGCCGTAGATGGGGCTGTCCTTGCGGTTGCGGGCGTCCGGGTTCACCACGTCGTTGGCGCCGATGATGAGCGCCACGTCGGCGGTGGCGAACTCGGCGTTG
>DATIEQ010000352.1:0-2516 GCA_035455665.1 Gammaproteobacteria bacterium
GTAGCCGGCGAACGCCACGAAGTCGTCTGGCAGCTCGTAAGCCGCTGCCAGCGCGTAACCGTCCCCGGCGCCCGTGTCTTTGCCCGCCGCCGGCCGGTCCGCCAGGTAGCCGAATTGCACGAAGCCGCGGACTGGCTCCTCCGCCCGCACCGCGCTGAGCGGGAGCAGGGCCAGGAGCAGAGCTGCCGGGATCCGACGCACGGACTTGCTCGCCCTGCTTACTGATGCATCCCCAACTGGGAGACTGGTTGCGAGGCCTGCGGGGCCGGGCCGGTCAAGCTCGCGGTCACGAGCAGCCCGACCAACATCACGGCCACCAGCACATGGGGCAGGTATTCCAGCGCGGCGCGTAGCCGGCGCAGCCTCTGCCGCCGGACGGCCGGGTCCACACGTTCGGCATAGGCGGCGTAATCCAGCGGGATCTGTCTTGCGATACGGGTATTCATGGGGCTCTCCATTCGAAACTCAGATGCGGTGCGGGGTGTGGCCGGGCCATGCCTGGGTCGGGACCTTGCCGGTGGGGTGCGCAGCAACCCGCGACAGGCGCGGCAACTCGGACTGCACCAATGGCGGGTAGGTCCGGAAGTAGCGCACCAGGGCCCGCCACAGGGGGAGCAGGTAGTTCGGGTCCAGATCGTCGGCGTGCATGGCGGCCTCCAGGGCGTAACCGGTAAACTATACTTAGGAGGTTACAAGCCTAGACCCGATTCCGTAACCTGTCAAGTGTGTTATGCTGGTTACATGAGACCCGCCGAAAAACTCACAGCCGGGCCCGTGCGCAACCTCAGCACCCTGGAGTGGGGTGTGGGCGGCCATGTGGCCCTGGATTTCGCCAACACCGTGGGGGACATCCGCTCGGGCCAGCCCAAGCCCTTCCTCCACTCCTACGAGGATCTGCTGGAGTGGTGCCAGCGGGAGGACCTGATCGGCCCCAACAGCTGGCGCTACCTGAGCGCGGGCAGCACGCAGGCCAAAGCGGCGGCCTACCGGGAATCGCAGCTCCTGAACGCGAGCCTGCGGGCACTGTTCGGCGCCGCCGCGCGCCACGAGCCGCTGCCGCAGACCGCCATGGACCACCTGAATTCGCTGGTGCAGAAGACCGCCGCCTGGCGGCACATCTCTACCGAGGACGACGACGGCCGCAAGGTCAGTTGCGGCTGGAACTTCAAGGGCGCGACGCCGATAGGACTGCTCGGCCCCATCGTGTGGCGGGCGGTTGAGCTCCTGGAACACGGCGAGCTGCAGCGAGTGAAGGAATGCCCGCCGCCGGATGGCTGCGGCTGGCTGTACCTGGATACCTCCAAGAACCGTTCGCGCCAGTGGTGCTCCATGAAGACCTGCGGCAACACCGCGAAGGTGCGCCGCTTCCGGAACCGCAACAAGGGCTGAAACCGAGTGAGGGGAGGGCAGATGGGGCCGACCCGCCTGGGGGTTTTCTGCATCGTGGCAGCGCTGTCCGCCGTCTCGGCCGCGACTGCGGGCCAGGCCGCGAAGCCCCTCGCGCTCGCGAAGCTCGCCGACGTCCCCGCGGAGGTGGTCTCCGCGTACCGGGCCCATGGCGACGGCGCCACCCGCCTCGCTGATAAGTTCGATCCCGATCCGAACGCCTTCCTGCGCGGCCAACTCGACCAGGGACTCGGCCCCGAGGACGCGGCGCTCGCCCTCGCCATCCAGTTCGGCCTGCAACAGGACGAAGCGGAGCAGCTCACCCTCGCTTTACTCACGACCTTCCCTAGCGATCAGCAAGGCCGTTTCGATGCAGCGACGCTCGCTGCCGCCAAGGCCACCTATTACCGCCTGCTGGCGAAGCGCGAGGACCTCGGCTATCTGCTGGTACCCCTGGGGCAACTCCTGGTGCAGCGGCAGGCCTGCGGGGAGGCGCCGTTCATCGCGCTCGCGCTCAAGAAGGACGCGGGCTTCGCGGTGAAGGTCTTCCACCTGACCCTCTGCCCGGAGATCCTGGCGCAAGCCGCCGAGAAGTTCCCGGACGACTGGCGCATCGCGTCGGAACTCGCGGCCTGGGAGCACTATGGCCCCGCCGGCGACCTGGCCCTGCGGCGCGAGACCCTGGTGCTCATGGAGCGGGCGAACCTGCCGGCAACCGACGGTCGCCATCTCCTCGCCTTGCACGATTACCTGGACGCGCTCTATCGGGACGATCTCAGCAAGCAGTTCGCCGAAGCCGTCGCTGGACTGGACCCCGCCGCCCGCGACGCCCTGCTCGCGCGTCCTCCGGGTGGGGGTGCCGCGCTCATCGATGCATACGTGGCGGCGCTCCTGGATCTCGGGCGCACAGAGGAGGCGAAGGCTGCCGCGGCCCAGTACGGTGCTTACGCCACGGCCTGCGCCTCCCTTAAGCCGCCCTGCCTGTCGGCCGTGTACCTGAAGCTCTTGGAGGGTGAACCGGTGGCTGGACTGATGCCTGCCTATCGCGGCGGTATCGCAGCGGAGGCGCCGCTCGCCCGTGATGTCGCCCGGCGGCTCAAGGCCGAGGGACGCGCCGATGCGGGACTCTT
>DATIEQ010000353.1:0-2860 GCA_035455665.1 Gammaproteobacteria bacterium
CGACGGCGAGATGATGGGCCACTTCGGCGAGCTCTGCGCCGACAAGTACAAGTTCGGCCGCGAGGAGCAGGACAAGTTCGCCATCGAGTCGGTGCAGCGCGCCCAGCTGGCGCTGGCGAACGGCCTGTTCAAGGCCGAGACGGTGCCGGTGACCGTGAAGAGCCGCAAGGGCGACTACCTCGTGGACAAGGACGAGGAGCCGGTGAAGTGCGACATCAAGAAGATCCCGAGCCTGAAGCCCGCCTTCAAGAAGGACGGCGGCACGGTGACCGCCGCCACCTCCTCCTCCATCTCCGACGGCGCCGCGGCGCTGGTGCTCATGAGCGAGGGCGAGGCGAAGAAGCGCGAGCTGAAACCCTTGGCCCGCATCGTGGGCCACGCCTCCTACGCCCAGGAACCCGCCTGGTTCACCACCGCCCCCGTGGGCGCCATGAATAAGCTTCTCAAGAACGTGGGCTGGGCCGCGAAGGACGTGGACCTCTACGAGATCAACGAGGCCTTCGCGGTGGTGGCCATGGCCGCCCTGACCGAACTCAAGCTCGAGCACGCCAAGGTGAACGTGAACGGCGGCGCCTGCGCGCTCGGCCACCCCATCGGCGCCAGCGGCGCACGCATCCTCGTGACCCTGCTGCACGCCCTCAAGGCGCGCGGCGGCAAGCGCGGCGTCGCCTCGCTGTGCATAGGCGGCGGAGAAGCGACGGCGATCGCGGTTGAACTAGCCTGATGCTTGCAAATATTATACCAGTACTTGCGATAGCATTCCTGGGCCTACCACTCTATTGCAATGCCGACTCCATAATTAGCAATGATGCAGCGAAACTTAGCCCTTACGTGGACAGTGTTATTGAATGTGGCGCATGGAAGTACGGCGACAAAGAAGGTGTCTATCGAATAATTTATGGTTTGGAAGCCGGGCATACTGAACTGTATGTCCAATGGGTGACGGGCAAACCGGAGCCATCAGCAGCTGACTCTGAGCCAGCAATCGTCGCAACCGCTCCAATCACTGAGTTAGATTACTACCACTCGGAGACGATGCTGGAAAATATCACTTGCGGCACGCGTTCAGGAACATGGATTATAGAAGCGGATGCGGATGATGGTTACAAGAGCGATACCGATAAAGACTCCAAGTATCGCGTCGTGGTGATCTTGAAAGATCAGCCAGGGAAATATTGGTTTAGAAAAGAACATAGCAAACCTAAAACAGACTGACATCTCACCATTATTCCCGTGACAAGTCGCATCCCCGCCATCTCGGGCAGTGCCCGGACCGATTCCACCAACACCGCCCTGCTGCGCGCCGCGGCCCTCCTCACCGTTGCCTGTGCCGCCGCTTTCGCCGGTGCATCCGCCTCGGCGTCTCCGCCCGTGCCCCTCGCCAAGAACCAGTCCATCACCACGGCACGCGCGAAGCTCATGCAGGCGGGCTGGAAGCCGGACAAGCTGAATGATGGAGCGACGGACCAAGCCTTCGTCACGTTCCGGAGCGCGGGCTACACCGAGACCGAGCAGTGCGGCAGCACCGAGCCGTTCTGCGTGCTGGATTACAACGACGGGCATGGCGCCTGCCTGCGGGTGATCTTCGACTACGCCACGCTGAAGCCCCTCAAGGCCTGGGTCACGAACTGGACCCATGAATGCGTGGACAAAACCATGCTGGCCAAGCCTAAACCCGGCTGAGCGCATGAGCACCCGCCTACTCGCGATCTCCGGCAGCCTGCGCGCGGATTCCACCAACACGGCGCTCTTGCGTGCGGCCGCGGCCGCCGCACCGCCAGGCATCGAAATCGAGATCTACGCAGGCCTGGGGGAGCTACCGCCGTTCAATCCGGACCTGGATGGCGATACGGCCCTGGCGGTGCGTGCGTTCCGCGCCAAGGTGCTGGCCGCGGACGGGTTGATCATCGCCTCACCGGAATACGCCCACGGCGTGCCGGGCGCGCTCAAGAACGCCCTCGATTGGGCGGTCTCCTGGGAGGAGTTCCCGGGCAAGCCGGTAGCGCTCTGGCACACCTCGCCCTACGGCGAGCACGCGAAGGCAGCGCTCGCGGAGATCCTGAAGACCATGTCTTCCTGTCTGATCTCCGCCGCGGCGCTCGACGTGAACCTGCGGGGCAAGAAGCCGGCGGAGATGCAGGCGATACTCGTCAAGCCGGAAATTACGGACGCCATCAGCAAGTCGCTCGCGGTCTTCGTGCGCGCCTTGCCAAGTTGTCGCGCTTCAGCAGCCTGAGCACCCAGCTCACGTATAATCGGTGAAGACGCATCACCGGGGATGGGACATGCTGAAGCGCTGCGCGATCGCCACCCTGCTGGCTCTCTCCGCCTGCTCCACCTACCCGCCGGGCTCGGACCCGGAGGGCGTGAAGATGAAGGCGAATGCCATGCCGGTGCTGGAAGCCTTGAGCCTCTACCTGCACCAGAACGTCCGACCGCCCAAGAGCCTGAACGAGTTGGTGCCCAAGTACCTGCCGGAGCTGCCCAAGGAACCCAAGCTCGCGCTGGACATGGCCAACAACACACTCAGCTTCACTTATGTCCAGAGCCTGTCGCAGAACAGCGTGGTGCTGTGCGTCGCTTATATAGGCGTGTCGTCCTGGTCCTGCGATTACTAGACGAGCGGCACGCGCGGGAATTTACCCGGGTCTCCAGTCATAATAGACGCATCTCCCCGGGGGTCCGTGCATGGCTATCCTCAAATCCTCCCTAGACGTGAACTCGAAGGAGTTCACGGCCAACCGCTCCCACATGGAGAAGCTGGTCGCCATCCTGCGCGACCAACAGGCGAAGGCGGCGCTGGGCGGCGACGACAAAGCCCGCAAGAAACACACCGACCGCGGCAAGCTCCTGCCCCGGC
>DATIEQ010000354.1:0-7680 GCA_035455665.1 Gammaproteobacteria bacterium
CAGCGCGGTATCGGAGACGTTGCGGACGGCTGGCTCGGTCGGCATGTGCACACCGGGAGGAGGAAAGACCGGCGCACACGATACGGCTTGTGCCGGGCGCCGGCAAATCGCTATGCTCATGCCGCTTGCATCTTACCGGGGTCGCATCATGGCTCGCCTGCGTATCACACTCGTCCTTCTGGCACTCGCGCTCACGGGCTGCACCCGTGCCGAGCCACGCATCCTGCAACTGCTGCTACCGCGTACGGGCGCCCAGGTGTTCGCGGTCTCGGTGAACACGGGCGACGTGACGCTGACGACGAGCCAGGACGGCACCATCCATGTGGACGTCACCCTGACCCCCGCGAAGGGGTTCCTGGGGCCCTGGATAAGCCGTAGCCGTGAAGCGGTGCTCGACCAGGCGGTGCTCAACCACACACTGGTGAACGGCAAGCTCATGGTGTCGCTCGCCTATCCGGCCGGGAGCGAGACCCAGGACGTGAAGGAGACCTGGAGCATCGCGCTCCCGCCCATCATGCAGGTGCATGCGGAACTCGGCGCGGGGAGCCTCGGCATCGACGGTGTGGCAGGCGGCGTCGAGGCTTCGGTCTACGCCGGGAAGCTCTCCATCAGCGTGCCCTACGGCGCGATCCAGGGCCGGGTGGATGTGGGAGATCTGGATGCCTCCAGCCACTCGCTGGATTACGGGCCGGTGTCTCTGCTCTCGGGCGTGGGCACGGCGTCGCTGCTCCTCAACGGCACCGCGGCCGGCACAGTGCAGCAGAAAGGGCCCGGCCAGACTCTCGATTACCAAGGCAGCGGTACTACGCCCATCAAACTCGTCGCCAAAGCCGGCAAGGTGACGCTTAGTCTTTCAGCCCACTGAAGCTATTCGAAGCCATCGCGCGAAAGCCATCTCGAAAGCGTTACGAGCGAAGACAGAGTGAGGCGCGCGACGACGAGGAACCGGAGTGTACGTAAACAGTACATGAGGATTCCGAGTCGGCGCGCAACGAAGCGCTGTCGAGCGCAGTAGCTTTCGAGGTGGCTTTAAAAAAGGGGTGCAAACTTGACGGCAGGATCGGGGGTTCCGAAAGCCAATCCGGACGAGGGGGGGTGTCCGGATACAGGGGTTGGCACATTCGGTAATCCCGCCGTCATAGGGTTTGCACCCCTTAGACCGGTGACTTTGCGCCCCCGCCTTTCGGACGGGTTTGCCTTTGTCGTGTGCAGGCAGTGTAGCGGTGCCGCCTTGAGAAACCCGTGAACTGCGTCACACTCCGGGGCGACGCGCGATGCGCTTCAAGAAATCCAGCAAGCCGAGCTTCCGGCTGAGGGCCAGGGCCGTCTCGGGGGACAGGGCGCGGAGCGCCATGAGCAGGCGCACCGGCTTCGGGTTCACCACCACTTCCACCTTGCGCGTCTCGAGGACCTTGAGCACCGCCTGGGCCACCTCCTCTGGGTGCGATACGCCGAGGCTCTTCGGCGCATCCACGTGCTTGCGGGAGAACATGCCGGTGCCGTCCACGAAACCGGGGCAGACGACCGACACCGCGACGCCGCTTCCGGAGAGCTCCGCCGCCAGGGAGATGCTCCATTCCGCGAGGCCGCCCTTGCTGCCGGAATAGGCCGCGCCGAAGGGCATGCCCGTGCGCCCCGCGAGGGAGGCGATGTTCACGATGTGGCCGCTGCCGCGCGCCAACATGGCGGGCAGGAGGGCGCGGGCGAGCAGCATGGGGGCGATGAGGTTGGTCTCGATGACCTGTGGGATGACCGCCGGGTCCTGCTCCGCATAGAAGCAGAGTTCCTCGATGCCGGCGTTGTTCACCAGCACATCCACCCGCCCGAAGGTCTCGAGAGCGGCGTGCACGAGCGCCTCCCGGTCGGAGGCTTCGGTCACGTCGCAGCGGACGGTGATGACACGTGTACCAGCCGGGAGCGAATGGGCGACCTCCGTGAGCTTGTCGCCGGAACGGGCCGCGAGCACCAGATCTGCGCCTGCCGCCGCCAGAGCGTGCGCCGTCACTGCGCCGAGGCCCTGGGAGGCGCCGGTGAGGATGACCGCTTTGCCTGTGAGCTGCTGCATGCATCCATCCTAAAACGAGAGACCCCGCTCGCGCGGGGTCTCTCTATAATAAGCTTCGTGGCAGCGGTCAGTTGCCGCCCTTGGGCAGCGTGCCGAGCGGGCCCGGCAGGGCAGACAGGTATTCCGCCAAGTCCTTGATGTCCTGGTCCGAGAGCGGCGCCGCCATGCCCTTCATGACCACGCTGTTGCGCTCGCCCTTCTGGTACTCGTGCAAAGCCTGGATGATGTAGTCCTTGTACTGGCCCGCGAGGATCGGCGGCTGCGGGTCCTGGCCTTTGTTGCTGACGCCCTTGCCGCCATGGCAGCCGGCGCAGCCGTGGCTCTCGAAGAGCTGCTTGCCGTTGTCGGCATTGCCGTCGGCGAAGGCCGCGGGGAGGGCGAACGCCAGAGCGGCGGCGAGGGCGAGCGGCACAGCTGCGAGCGGGCGCACAGGGATGTGTGCCCTGGACCGACCCACGGAGCGGGAAGCGGAGTGGGCGGCAAGGGTGATTTTCTTGCACATGGTTTTACTCCTCACTGCGCGGCGGCCGGTGCCGCGCCCAGGCTCTCGAAATAGGCGGCGATGTCCTGCATCTGCTGGTCCGAGAGGGAGCTCGCCTGGGCGTGCATGGTCTTGTGGGCCCGGTCCCCGGCCTTATATTCCTTGAGGGCTTGCAGGATGTAGGCGGCCTGTTGGCCGGCGAGCTTCGGCACGCGGTAGGTGGGGTAGGCGTTGGTGTAGTTCGGGATGCCGTGGCAGCCCTGGCAGGTGTAGGACTCGACCTTGCCCCTGGCCGCGTCGCCGTCGGCCCGGGCGGCGAGGCTCACGAGGGCGCAGGCAAAGGCGACGGCGAAAAGGCGCATCCGCATCGGTGATCTCCCCATCTGGGCCCCGGCCGCGGCGGCCGGTAAAGAGGGCGCTAGGTTACCAAAACCAGCGCCGTTCCTGTAGCCCGAGAGGCCGCCCCGCGCAGGTATCGGGTAATACAGCGCTGAAATCCCGGGTCTTCAGCGTCAGAGGGCAGCCCCGGGGCTCGGGTTCCAGGCTTGATATAGGATGGAGACATATGAGCAAGATCAAGAAGACCGAAGAGCAATGGCGCGCGGAACTCTCGCCGCAGCAGTACGCGGTGACGCGCCAGAAGGCGACCGAAAGGGCCTTCACCGGCGAATACGTGGAAAACCATGACGCCGGGATGTACCGCTGCGTGTGCTGCGGCAACCCGGTGTTCAGCTCCGAGACCAAGTTCGACTCCGGCTCCGGCTGGCCTAGTTTCACCGCGCCGGCGGGCCAGGGGCACGTCGCGACCCAGTCGGACGACAGCCACGCCATGCACCGCACCGAGGTGCTCTGCGCCCATTGCGACGCGCACCTGGGGCACGTATTCGACGACGGTCCCGGTCCCGAGGGGCTGCGCTACTGCATCAACTCCTGCGCCCTCAAGTTCGACAAGAAGTGACCCAGCTTCTCTTCCGCGACGAACCCTATGCCGCGGAGTTCGAGGCGGAGGTGGTGCTGGCCGAGCCCGGGCGGGTGATCCTGGACCGGACGCTGTTCTATCCGGAGGGCGGCGGCCAGCCGGGCGACACGGGCATGCTGTTGCTCCCGGATGGGCGCGAACTCAAGGTCATGGACGCGCGCAAGGGGGCCGCTACCGACGAGGTGGTGCATCTGCTCTCGGATACAGCGCTGATGCTCAAGGCCGGGGAACGGCTCAAGGGCCGCATCGACTGGGAACGCCGTCACCGCCTCATGCGCATGCACACCTGCCTGCACCTGCTCTCCGCCGTGATCGTGGCTCCCGTCACCGGCGGGGCGGTGGGCGACGGTTATGGACGCCTCGATTTCGACCTGCCGGAGAACCCGGCGCGGGAAGAGGTGGAAGAGAAACTCAACGCACTCGTGGCGAAGGACGCCCCGGTGTCCTTCCGCTGGATCACGGACGCCGAGCTCGATGCCCGCCCGGAGTTGGTCAAGACCATGTCGGTGCAGCCCCCGCGCGGCCAGGGCCGCGTGCGCCTGGTGGACATCGAGGGCATCGACCTGCAGCCCTGTGGCGGCACCCACGTGGCCCGTATCGGCGAGATCGGCCGGGTGCTGATCGCGAAGGTCGAGAAGAAGGGCAGACAGAACAGGCGTGTCAGGCTAGAGTTTCCAGGTACATCCCAGCCCGCGTCGGGCTGAAACACTAACCTCGGGGAGAGCGGACATGAGCGGATCGGACGGCGGGCGCACCATCACCATCGTGGCCTACGTGCTGCACCTCTTGGGTGCCATGTTCGGCCTGCCCAGCATCATCGGGCTCATCATCAACTATGTGGTGAAGGGCGACCACGGTGCGATGATGGACAGCCACCAGGACTGGATGATCAAGAGCTTCTGGTACGCGCTCCTGGGCTGCCTCATCTGCGTCGCCCTAGTGCTCACGATCATCGGCATCCCGCTCGCCTGGCTCGGCGGACTCGCCATCTGGGTCTGGTACGTCTACCGCCACATCCGCGGTCTCATCGACCTTTCCAAGGACAAGACCATGCCCAGCGGATCGCTGGTGTGAGCGAATAAAAAAGCCGGCATCAAGCCGGCTTTTTGTTGCTAGGTGAGCCAGCTCAGGACGCGGCTTTCATCCGGCCCATCTCGGTGAGCACGAGCGCGATGCGCTCCACCGCCCAGTCGATCTGCTCGCGGGTGATGACGAGCGGGGGCGCGAGACGCACCACGGTGTCGTGGGTCTCCTTGCTCAGGATGCCTTGGCCCATCAGGCGCTCGCAGACCTCGCGGGCGCGGGCGAGCTTGGCATCGATCTCGATGCCTACGAACAGGCCCTTGCCGCGCAGGCCCTTGATGAGCGGACTCTTGAGGCCCTTGAGCTTCTCCAGGAGATAGGGGCCGAGCTCCGCGGAGCGCTCAGCGAGTTTCTCATCCACGAGCGTGTCGAGTGCTTCGAGGCCAACGGCGGCGGCGAGCGGATTGCCGCCGAAGGTGCTGCCGTGGTCGCCGGGGGTGAACACCGCCATCACGTCGCGGCGCGCGAGGAAAGCGGAGACCGGCAACAGGCCGCCGCCGAGCGCCTTGCCGAGGATGAGGCCGTCCGGTTTCACGCCCTCGTGCTCGCAGGCGAGCAGCTTCCCGGTGCGGCCGAGTCCCGTCTGGATCTCGTCGGCGATCAGCAGCACGTTGTGCTTGCGACAGATCTCGGCGCACTTCTTCAGGTAGCCCGCGGGCGGCACCACGATCCCGGCCTCTCCCTGGATCGGTTCCACCAGGAAGGCGGCGGTGTTCGGGGTGATAGCCTGCTCCAGCGCCACCGCGTCGCCGTAGGGCACCAGCTTCAAGCCACCGGGGAAGGGGCCGAAGCCGTCCTTGTATTGGTCTTCGCTCGACATGGCGACGATGGCGATGGTGCGGCCGTGGAAATTACCGGTGCAGGCGATGATCTCGGCCTTATCCGCTGCCACACCTTTCACCCGGTAGGCCCATTTGCGCGCCGCCTTGAGGGCGGTCTCCACCGCCTCGGCGCCGGTGTTCATGGGCAGGGCCATGTCCTGCCCGGTGAGCTCGCAGACCCGCTTCAGGAACGCGCCGAGGCGCTCGCTGTGGAAGGCACGGGAGCAGATGGCGAGTTTCGCGGCCTGCTCACCCAGTGCCTTCACCAGGCGCGGGTGGGCGTGGCCGTGGCTCACGGCGGAATACGCGCTCATCATGTCGAGGTAGCGGTTGCCCGCGTCGTCCCACACGTACACGCCTTCGCCACGGGTGAGCACCACCGGCAGCGGGTGGTAGTTGTGGGCGCAGTATCGGTTCTCGAGCGTTATGGTTTGATTGGGGGTCTTGTTCATGGGGTGACCTGGAGGTGCTGGAGCGGCGGCGAAACGACTATTATACCGGCCCCTGCAATCCGTCTTAACCCCCAAAACACGCAGAGATTATGAGCACGCGCCCATGACGGCTCCGCATCGCACCGAGCCCTGCACGTTCCAGGGCCCCGCCGGACGCATCGAAGGCTTGCTGGATTTCCCTGCTGCCGCGCTGGTGGCGGTCGCCGTCATCTGCCATCCCCATCCCCTCCAGGGCGGCGCCATGCACAACAAGGTGGCGTATATCCTCGCGCGCGCGTTCAACGACTTGGGCGCCTTGAGCTTGCGCTTCAACTTCCGGGGCGTCGGTGCGAGCGAAGGGAGCTTCGACGCGGGTCGCGGCGAGACCGAGGACGCGCTCGCGGCGATCGATTGGCTCGCCGCCGGCAATCCTGGCCTACCGCTCTGGCTCGCCGGCTTCTCCTTCGGCGCCTACGTGGCGCTCCGCACCCAGAGCCAACGGCCCGTAGCGCGGCTCGTCACCGTCGCCCCCGCCGTGGAGCGTTTCGAGGCGGCGAGCGTGATTGACCCGGTCTGTCCCTGGCTCCTGGTGCAGGGCGATGCGGATGAGGTGGTGGCGCCGCAGGGCGTGCTCGACTGGGCCGCCGGACGTGCTCATCCGCCCCGGATCGCCGTGCTCCCCGGTGCCGGCCATTTCTTCCACGGCCGCTTGAACGATCTCCGGGACATTGTGATCCAATCGTTCGCAGTCATCCCGAAATCGTCTTGAACGTTTTGTTAGACTGAGCCGTCGCGCTTTCGCGGCCGTTTTCCATATATCACGGGGGTCTCCCATGCGTCGTGTTCTCCTGGCGGGCGTCTTACTTGCGCTCTGCACCACCAGCGCGTTTGCCGATGACCACATCACGATCAGCGGTCTTGCGCAAACCCAGTTCAACGACCTGTCGGAGGACCTGGGCGCGGTCACGAGCTACAAACAGCTCCAAGGCTCGGCCTCGGAAGGCATCGCCGGTTTCGACCTGAGCTTCAACGCCGGCGCCACCCAGGTGGACCATCAGGCCGCCTGGAACGCCGCCACCGGCAACAGCGTATCCACCGTGCCATTCGCCGACGTGCGCGTCTCGAAAGGCCTGCCCTTCGGCTTCGACGTGGGTGGCGAATACAGCGCCGTGCCCGGCTCCAACATCCGGCTCTACGGCCTCGAGGGGCGCTACGCGATCCTGGATGGCGGCGTGGCGGAGCCGGCGGTGGGGCTGCGTGCCGCCTACACCCACCTCACGGGTGTGGACAACCTGAGCTTCAACACCACGAGCCTGGACGTCTCCATCTCCAAGGGTTTCGGGCCCATCACTCCCTATGCCGGCGTAGGCGAAGTCTGGACCCGCAGCACGCCGGACGCCTCCACCGGGCTCTCCGGCGCGAGCTTCAGCCAGGCGGAGTACTTCGCCGGCCTGACCTTCAACCTGGGCGTGCACATGGCGCTGGAATATAACCACCTGGCTGGGAATTCCACCTACCTGTTCAAACTCGGCTTCGGCTTCTGATATCCCGGGCCGCCGCCTCACAAGGCGGCGGCCCGGATCCCTCACGTTCTGCGCGGCGGTCCGATCCTGCTCAGCAACCTGCTCATATTCCTGGAACAGCGTCTCGATCCTGTAGGGGATCAGCCTGCTGCGGCGCCCCACGAAGCGCTGCGCGTCGCCGTCGCGACCCTGCTTGTCGAGATGGCACGCGCAGATTTCACCGAGGATGACCCGGAGTTGTCGCGTGCGCGGGGACTGCTCGCCAGCCGCTCCAGCCTCACGCCGGAGGAGGCCGGG
>DATIEQ010000355.1:0-2490 GCA_035455665.1 Gammaproteobacteria bacterium
TGTACGAGAAGAAGCGGATATCGGAAGCAGGTTCCCCGTTCATGCTGTATCCCTTTGATTGTGTTTTGAATCCCGACGTACCCATCGGGTTGCGGGCATCCTCCCATGCAGGGACGGGGGACGGCAAGCCTCCGCTTGCAATTGCGGTACCGCGGGCGCGCGCCGCATAATCTCGGGAAATAATGAACACGCTCCCTCCCAGCGAAGTGCTCATCATCGGTTGCGGCGACGTGGGCCGGCGGCTCGCCGCCGTGTACCGCGCCGAAGGGCGCGAGGTCGCGGGGGTGGTCCGTACGGCGGAGAGCGCCGCGGCGTTGCCGGCGGCCGGGGTCCGGGCTATCCGCTGCGAGCTGGACGGCGACGACCTGCCCGGCCTGCCTTCGCGCCGCGCCGCGCTCTTCTACTTCGCTCCCCCCGTGGACGTGGGCAGGGACGACGTGCGCATCGAGCGCCTGCTCACGCACCTCGAGATCACCGGCCTGCCGCAGCGCTTCCTCTACATGAGCACCACCGGGGTGTACGGCGACTGCAGTGGCCGCTGGATAGACGAGGGCGAGCCCCTGAACCCCAGCACCCAGCGCGCGCAGCGACGCATCGCCGCGGAGGGCGCGGTGCGCCAGTGGTGCGGGGAGCACGGCATCCCCTGGGTCATCCTGCGGGTGCCGGCCATCTACGGCCCGGGACGGCTGCTCATCGAACGGCTCAAGTCGGGGCAGCCCACCATCCGCCCGGATCAATGCAGCTACACCAACCGCATCCACGTCGATGATCTGGTGTCCGTGTGCCACACCGCCATGGCGCGGGCACCGAAGGACGCGATCTACAACGTCAGCGACGGCAGCCCCTCCACCATCACCGACTACCTCTTCAAGCTCGCGGACCTCACCGGCCTGTCCAGGCCGCCGCTCATCTCCATGCAGGAGGCGGAGAAGGACCTGAGCCCGAGCCTCATGAGCTTCCTGCGGGAATCGAAGCGCATCCACAACCTCAAGATGCTGGAGGAGCTCGGCGTGAAGCTGCGCTACCCCGACCTCCTCTCCGGCCTCAAGGCGTCCCTGGCCGAACAGCCATGAACTGGCTCACGCTGGTCGGCGTGCTCATCGTCATCGCCGGCTTCGCGCTGCGCGCGAACCCGTTGCTGGTGGTCACGGTGGCGGGCATCGCCACCGGTCTCGCCGGCGGTATCGACCCCGTGACCCTGGTGAGCGACTTGGGCCGGGCCTTCGCCCAGAACCGTTACCTCGCCCTGGTGTGGTTCACGCTGCCGGTCATCGGCATGCTGGAGAAGAACGGCCTGCGCGAGCGCGCCCAGGCACTCATCGCCCGGGTGCGCGGCGCCACCACCGGGCGCGTGCTCATGGCCTACCTCGCACTGCGGCAACTCACCTGCGCGCTGGGGCTGAATGCCCTCGGCGGCCACGCCCAGATGGTGCGGCCGCTGATCGCCCCCATGGCCGAGGCCGCCGCCGAGAACCGCTACGGGGAACTGCCCGCGGAGCTGCGGCCCGAGATCCGCGCCCACGCCGCCGCGACGGACAACATCGGGGCGTTCTTCGGCGAAGACATCTTCCTCGCTTTCGGCTCGGTGCTGCTCATCAAGGGCTTCCTGGAGCAGAACGGCATCGAGCTCACGCCGCTGCAGATCGCCCTCTGGTCCATCCCCACCGCGCTCTCGGCCTTCGTCATCCACGCCTTCAGGTTGTGGCGGCTGGACCGGCGTCTCGCCAGGCGCCTCAAGGGCCGGCCGTGAGCGCGCTCGATTTCATCTATCTGCTCCTGGGGGTGATGTTCGCCGCCGCCGCGGTGTTCAACCTCAAGGACCGGAGCAACCCGAAGCATCTCAAGCGCGCGCTCTTCTGGGGTCTGTACGCGGCCACCTTCCTGCTCGGCACCTGGCTGCCGCCCTTCGTCACCGGTTGCCTCGCCATCGCCATGGCTTGCACCGCCGGCTTCGGCGACCTCGGCAAGGCCGGCGCGCCGGAGGCGAGCGAGCCGGAGCGGCGCGAACGCGCCCGACGTTTCGGAAACCGGTTGTTCGTGCCGGCGCTGCTCATCCCGCTGGTGACGGTGGCGGGCACCCTCATCCTGCAACACGCCGCGTCGGGCCCGCATCCCGTGGTGGCCGCCAAGGACGCGACCCTGGTGGCTCTCGGGGCGGCCGTGATCGTGTCCCTCGTGGTGGGCGTCGTGATGTTGCGCCAGCCCGTGGCGGTGCCGCTCGCCGAGTCGCGGCGGCTGCTGGATGCGGTGGGCTCCGTGACGGCGCTACCGCAGCTCCTGGCGGTGCTGGGAGCGCTGTTCGCGGCGGCGGGCGTGGGACAGGTGGTCTCGGGTCTCGTGTCGGACTTCATCCCGGTGGACAACGCGTTCGCCGTGGTGCTGGCCTACGGCCTCGGCATGGCGCTCTTCACCATGGTGATGGGCAACGCCTTCGCCGCCTTCCCGGTGATGACCGCCGGCATCGGCCTGCCGCTCATCGTGCGCCTGCAC
>DATIEQ010000356.1:0-2533 GCA_035455665.1 Gammaproteobacteria bacterium
GACGACGACCTGGACAAGCTGGTGGAAGACCGCGACCACGTGGGCGGGCTCTACCCCGCGGTGACGCTCAAGGTGGAGCCGCAGTCTGTGCAGTTCTACGCCGACGGCGCCGGCCAGGTCACGGTCGGTTGGGACGGCCTCAAGTGGGCCCACAAGCATCTCGACGCCAACTATGTCGGGGGCGCGCCCAAGAGCGCGGCGGACATCGTCACCCGCGGCGACGTGGTGTACCTCAGGAAGGACGATACCGGCACGTGGAGCCTGTCCCAGGTGCCCGAAGCCCAGGGAGCGCTCGTCTCCCTCGACCCCCTGGACGGCGCTGTGGTCGCGCTGGTGGGCGGCTTCGATTACGACGCGAGCAAGTTCAACCGCGTCATCCAGGCGCGCCGCCAGCCGGGCTCTTCCTTCAAGCCGTTCATCTATTCCGCGGCGCTCGAGGGCGGCTTCACCCCCGCCACGGTGGTGCCGAATGCCCCGGTGGTCCTGAACGATGCCGCTAACGGCAACGTCTGGCGCCCAGGGAACTACGAGGGCGATTTCAGCGGCCCCACGCGCTTGCGGAGCGCGCTCGCGCATTCCTTGAACCTCGTGTCCATCCGCGTGCTGCAGGCGCTCGGGGTGGACAAGACCATCCAATACGATTCCAACTTCGGCTTCACCGCCGATGAGCTGCCCCACGACCTCACCATGGCGCTCGGCAGCGCGAGCCTCTCGCCCCTGGAGATGGCTCGCGGCTACGCCGTCTTCGCGAACCACGGCTACCGGGTGACGCCCTATTTCATCCAGCAGGTACTGGACGGCAGCGGTCAGACGCTCTTCCAGGCGGACCCGGACATCGCCTGCGAGGACTGCGCGCTCCCGGATCCGAAGGCCGGTGACTCGCCGCCGGGCGCCCCGCATCTCGCGCCTGCGGCCATCACGCCGCAGAACGCCTGGCTCATGACCAACATGCTGCAGGAGGTCATCAAGTCCGGCACCGGCGTGCGCGCGCAGCAGCTCGGCCGGCCCGACCTGGCCGGCAAGACCGGCACCACCAACGATTTCACCGACGCCTGGTTCGACGGCTTCAACAACCGGCTCGTGACGGTCACCTGGGTCGGCAACGACCAGCCCTCCCAGACCCTCGGGGCCGGCGAGCAGGGTTCGCAGGCGGCGCTGCCCATGTGGATGGAGTTCATGGGGCCGGCGTTGAAGAACGTGCGTCCCGCGGACGACCCGTTCCCGCGTCCCTTCGGCATCGAGGAGGCCCGCATCGACCCGAACACGGGGCTCCTCGTGAGCGCCGACGATCCGGATTCGATCTTCGAGTTCTTCGAGACCGGGCATCTGCCGGCCAAGGCCCCGGACAAGAAGAAACCGAACGGCAGCCCGGATATTTTCTGATAGCTGCGCGCAAACCATCCTGGTTTGCGCGATTCCGGCGAGTCCGATACAGGCTCGGACTCGCCTCCCAGGGGCATCCCTGCCCCGTTTTACATGGATTCGTAACGCGGCTGTGCTAGGCTTTGGTCATAGTAGCCACGCGTAGGCCACATGACACGACGCGTAGCGCCGCATCTGGATGACTCGCGGCGATTGCTGACGCAGGAAGCGGCCCGCATCATGGCCGACGAGGGCGTGCGGGATTTCCTGTTCGCGAAGCGCAAGGCTGCCGAGCGGCTGGGCTTCGATCCGCGCAGCCTGCACCTACCCACGAACCGCGAAGTGGAAGAGGCGCTCGCGGAGCGTCAGCGGCTGTTCCAGTCCGATTCCCAGCCCTTCACGTTGCGCCGCCTGCGTGAGACCGCCCGCGAGGCGCTACGCCTTTTCCACGGCTTCAACGCCCGCCTGGTGGGGCCGGTGCTCTCGGGCACCGCTTCCGAACACACCGTCGTCTACCTGCACGTATTCACGGACGTGCCCGAGCAGGTGGCGATATTCCTCATGGAGAAGGGCATCCCATACGAACACGCTGCGCGGAAGCTGAAGTCCGGAGCGGGTGTGCAGACGGAATACCCGGTATATAAGTTCGTCGCGGGGGACGTGCCGATAGAGCTGACCGTCTTCGACGTGGACGGTATACGGGAAGCGCCGGCGAGCCCGGTGGATGGGCGGCCCATGAAACGTGGATCGCTGAGAGACCTGGATCTGCTGCTCGCAGTCAGCGAGTAACTGCTTTATCTGTCATCCCGGCGGAAGCCGGGATCCAGTCAAGAACGGCGTCCCTGCCTAAGTCGCATTTCGCTCCCTCCCGGGAGCGAGGTACTTTTGTTTCGGCAAAAGTACCCAAAACCATTCTCCCCGGAGCGCGGGCCGCCTTAAGAAGGCGACTTCCCTGTGCTCCTCGCTCGCTGCAGAGTCGCGCTCACGGGACTTCCATGTCCCTTCGCGCGAGTTCGTCATCCCTGACTCACCCCTGGCGGGCTGACTTTGCTCGCTGCGGTGCTCGGCTCGCGCTACGGGTGGGAAGGCAATCTTTCGGAGTAAGTGGGGTTCAGCAGCGGAATGTCTGCTTTCGATTGCGATTTCAATGGATCGACGCAACACATTGACC
>DATIEQ010000357.1:0-3192 GCA_035455665.1 Gammaproteobacteria bacterium
GTCCGTCTGGGCGGGGCCCTTCAAGCCCAGCAGCGCGCGGGCATGGCCCATCTCGAGCGCCCCTTGGCGCACCAGGTCCTGCACCTCGCGGGTAAGCTCCAGGAGCCTCAAGAGGTTCGTGACCGCGGCGCGGGAGCGGCCCACGGCCTCGGACGCCTGCTGGTGGGTCATCTGGAACTCGCTGATGAGCCGCTGCAGCGCCTCCGCCTCCTCCAGGGGGTTCAGGTCGGCGCGCTGGATGTTCTCGATGAGGGCGATGGCGATGGCGGTGCGATCCGGCACGTCGCGCACCACCGCCGGCACGGACTCGAGTCCCGCCATCTGCGCGGCGCGCCAGCGGCGCTCGCCGGCGATGATCTCGAAGCGGCGCTCGTCCAGGGGGCGGACCACGATGGGCTGCACCACGCCCTGGGCCTTGATGGAGTCCGCCAGGTCCTTGAGGCTCTCCTCGCGCATGTCGCGTCGCGGCTGGTACTTGCCGCGCTGGATCAGGTCCACCGGTATCTGGCGCAGCTGGTCGCCCGGGTCCTCGCCCCCGCCGATCAGGGCCGCGCCCCCGAGGAGCGCGTCCAGTCCGCGGCCCAATCCTTTACGTTTGGCTGACAAGCTCAAGGCACTCCCCCGTCGAAGCCGGGCATTTTAGCAGCAACCGCGCGCGGCGCCGCAGGGGCGCGGCTTCAGCCCGCCGCCGGCTGTTTCTCGCTGCGGCGCAGCATCTCGCCCGCGAGCGCGAGATAGGCGAGCGCGCCGCGGGAGGTGGAATCGTGCTTGAGCGCCGGCAGGCCGAAGCTCGGCGCCTCGGCGAGCCGCACGTTGCGCGGGATCAGGGTGCGGTACACCTTGTCCCCGAAGTGCATGATGAGCTGGGCCGATACTTCGTTCGCCAAATTGTTGCGCGGGTCGAACATGGTGCGCAGCAGGCCCTCGATCTGAAGGCGCGGGTTCACGCTCTTGCGCAGGCGCTCCACCGTGGAGACCAACGCCGTGAGGCCCTCGAGGGCGTAGTACTCGCACTGCATGGGGATGAGCACGCCGTCCGCGGCCGTGAGGGCGTTGAGCGTGAGCATGTTGAGAGAAGGCGGGCAGTCGATGAGGATGTAGTCGTAATCCCCGCGCACGTCGAGCAGCGCGTCGCGCAGCCGGCTCTCGCGCTTGTCGCTCGCGAGCAGGCTCACCTCGGCGGCCGTCAGGTCCTCGTTCCCCGGCAAGAGGTCGAACCCAGCGGCGTCCACCTTGATGACGGCGTCCCGGGCCTTGGTCTCGCCCATGAGCACTTCGTAGGAGCCGGCCTTGAGGCCGTGCTTGTCCACGCCGCAACCCATGGTCGCGTTGCCCTGAGGGTCCAGGTCCACCAACAGCACCCGCCGCTTGGTGGCGGATAGGGAGGCGGCCAGATTGATGGCGGTAGTCGTCTTGCCGACCCCGCCTTTCTGGTTAGTGACAGCGAGCACTTTGCTCATGATTTCTCGATCTCGACGACGCAACGCTCGGCCTTGAGCCCCGGCACCTCGAGGGTATGCACGCCGAGGAGCTTATAGCCTGCGGGGATGTCCGCCAGTTCCTGTTCCGGGTGGGCGCCCTTCATGGCCAGGAGCCGTCCGCCGGGTGCGGCCGCGTGGCCGGCGAGCCTGAGGAAGTCCCCGAGGGAGGCGAAGGCGCGGCTCAGCACGGTAGCAAACCCGCTCTCCGGGCGGTAGTCCTCGACCCGCGACTGCACGGCGGTGACGTTCGCGAGACCGAGCGCGCCTGCGGCGTGGGTGACGAAGCGCGCCTTCTTGCCATTGCCGTCGAGGAGCGTGAACTGCATATCCGGCTGCGCCACGGCCAACGGGATGCCCGGCAGCCCCGCGCCCGTGCCCACGTCCAGAACCGGCCCGTGTACGACATAAGGCAGCACCGCGAGGCTGTCCAGCACGTGCTTCACCAACATCTCTTCGGGGTCGCGCACGGCCGTGAGGTTGTAGGCACGGTTCCATTTCTGCAGCAGCTCCACGAAAGCGAGCAGCTTCTCCTCGCTCCCGGCGGGGAGATCTAGCTTGAGGGCCGCGAGCCCCGGCTTCAGGCGCAGGCGCCAGTCACCCGCCGTCACACCCGCCTCCCTGCAGGGCCGCATTGCAGGCCCCGGAGCGGCGCTCTACCATCATCCCGCCGCCGGTCACCGGCTTCGTCCGCGAGCTTCCGCCATGTCCGAAACCGCCGAACCGCGCTCCCCGAGCGCAGACTTCACCGGCATCCAGGGCCGGAATGCCGCCGACGTTTTCCTGCGCACCGTGCAGCAGCATCACGTGCAGGTGAGCATCATGGCGGACGTGAAAGCCAACATCATCATCACCGCGTCCTCCATCGTGCTGACGCTCGCCCTGAACCGCTTCAACGAACCCGGCGTGCGGGCCAGTGTCATGGTGCTGGTGCCGTTCGTCACGCTCGCCCTCTTGTTCGCCATCGTCGCGGTGCTGCCCAAGCACCGGCCGCTGCGCTGGCCCGCGGGCAGCCCCAAGCCGTCCACGTTCAACCTGCTGTTCTTCGGCCACTTCGCCGACCTGCCCAAGGAGCGGTTCCTGGGCGAGATGGCGGTGCTCTTGCGCAGCGACGCGGAGATGTACCGCGCCGCCTGCGAGGACATCTACGGCATCGGCAGCTATCTGCACCGCAACAAGTACCGCTTCCTGCGCTGGTCCTATTTCTTCTTCCTGGTGGGTTTCCTGCTGGCGGCAGGGGTGCAGACCGTGCATCTCCTGGACTGAGCCGTTCAGCCGCTGGTGGTCGGCGGCGGCACCACGCGCATCACTTCCTCGATCGTCGTGACCCCTTCCGCGACCTTCTGCGCGCCGCGCAGGCGCAACGGCTTCATGCCGCCGCGGATGGCGGCCTCACGCAGCGCGTCCGCGTCGAACTTCTCAGTGATGAGCTGCTTGAGCTTGGGGGTGAACTGCAGCATCTCGTAGATGCCGACCCGCCCCTTGTAGCCGGTGTTGCGGCACTCGAGACAGCCGACCGCCGCGTACGCGCGGCGCGGCTTGGTCGCCTTCCAGGGCGCGACCAGGAAGGACCAATCCTCCTCCGGGATCTCCGTCTCCTTCTTGCAGTGGGGACAGAGCGTGCGCACCAGCCGCTGGGCGATGACACCGAGCAGGGAGGAATGGATGAGATAGGGCGGCACCTCGAGGTCGAGCAGCCGGCTCACGGACGAGG
>DATIEQ010000358.1:0-11611 GCA_035455665.1 Gammaproteobacteria bacterium
ACGGGGATGCCGGCGGGCATCTGGGCGATGGAGAGCAGCGAGTCGATGCCGGCGAGCGTCTTGGACTCCACCGGCACGCCCAGTACCGGCAGGCTGGTCTTGGCGGCGGTCATGCCGGGCAGGTGGGCGGCACCGCCGGCGCCGGCGATGATCACCTTGATGCCGCGGCGCGCCGCGCCGGCGGCGTACTTGAAGAGCAGGTCCGGGGTGCGGTGGGCCGAGACCACGCGGGTCTCGTGGGGGATCCCTAGGAGGTCGAGGGTGTTGGCTGCATGCTCGAGCGTCTCCCAGTCGGACTTCGACCCCATGATGACGCCGACCAATGGCTTTCTAGGTGCCCTCATTTACGTATTTTACCCGTATGTATCAGCGGTATAAATGCTAGCGGGTATCTTTCAGTCCAGGCCGCGGATATAGCGGAACAGCTCCCGCGCGTGGCGCGGCGGGCGGCCCGCGGCGGTCTCCTCCAGCGCTTCCCGCACCAGACGCCTCAAGTGCGGCCGGTCTGCCTGCGGGTGTCGCCCCAGGAACTCCGCGAGCGCCGCGTCCCCCTCGGCCAAGAGGCGGTCGCGCCAGCGCTCGCATTCCTGGAAGCGGGCCTTGGAAGCCTGGTCAGCGCCCTGGAAGCGTTCGAGGGCGGCGCGTAGCGGCGCCGGATCGACGTCGCGCATGAGACGGCCGATGTATTGGCGCTGGCGCTTCTGGGCGCCGTGGCTCGTGATGCGGCGGGCGAGAGCGATGGCGTCGCGCAGACGCTCGGGGATGTCCAGGGAGGCAAGCTGCTTCTCCGGCAGGCCGACGAGTTCCTCGCCGAGCCGCTGCAGCTCGAGCATGTCGCGCTTCTGCTGCGACTTGCTCGGTCCCGCGTGGATGTCGTCCTCGTCGTCCAAGGTACAATAGCCCCTTTCCCGCGACCCGAAGACACGCGATGCGCGCCCAAGCCAGCAATGATACACCGGCGATGACGCAGGCCGGCCTGGAGGAGATGCTCCACGACGTCCTCGCACAGGCGCGCGCGCAAGGCGCGAGTCAGGCGGAGGCGGGACTGAGTTCCGAATCGGGACTGACGCTCACGGTGCGCCTGGGCGAAGTGGAGACGCTCGAGTACCAGCGCGACCGGGGCCTCGGGCTCACTGTCTACTTCGGCAAGCGCAAGGGCTCGGCCTCCACTGCCGACCTCGCGCCGGAGGCGGTGCGCGAGGCCGTGCGCGCCGCTTGCAGCATCGCGCGCTATACCGCGGAGGACGAGTGCGCCGGGCTCGCGGACCCGGACCTCATGGCGAAGGATTTCCCGGACCTGGACCTGTCCCATCCCTGGGACCTCGATCCCGAGGCGGCCATCGAGCTCGCCAAGGCCTGCGAGGACGCGGCCCGCAGCCAGGATCGGCGCATCGAGAACTCGGAAGGCGCCACGGTCAGCTCTCACCGCGGCCAGCGGGTCTACGGCAACAGCCATGGTTTCAGCGGTGGCTATGAGAGCACGAGCCACAGCCTCACCTGCTCGGTGATCGGGCGGGAAGGCGCGAGCATGCAGCGGGACTACTGGTACACCACCGCCCGCGACCCGGCCGATCTGGAATCCGCCGAGGCGGTGGGGCGCAAGGCGGGTGAGCGCACCGTGGCGCGCCTGGGGGCGCGACGCATCGCCACGCAGAAGGCGCCGGTGCTGTTCGTGCCGGAACTCGCCCGCGGGCTCATCGGCCACTTCCTGGGGGCCATGCGCGGCGGTTCCCAGTACCGGGAGGCCTCGTTCCTGCTGGGCGCCGCCGGCCGGCCGGTGTTCCCTGCCTTCATGCAGTTCTCGGAGCGGCCCTTCCTGAAGAAGGCGCTCGGCAGCGTGGCCTTCGACCACGAGGGGGTCGCGACCCGCGAGCGGGAGATCGTGGACGCGGGCGTCGCGACCACCTATCTCCTGGACAGCTACTCGGCGCGCAAGCTCCACCTCAAGTCCACGGGCCATGCCGGCGGCGTGCACAACCTCTTGGTGAAGCCCGGTGCGCTGGATCAGGCGGGGCTCCTCAAGCAGATGGACACCGGCTTCGTGGTGACGGAGCTCCTGGGCCAGGGCGTGAACGGCGTCACCGGCGATTATTCCCGCGGCGCCGCCGGCTTCTGGGTGGAGGGCGGCAAGACCGCCTATCCAGTGGAGGAGGTCACCATCGCCGGGAACCTCAAGGACATCTACAGGAACATCGTGGCGGTGGGCAGCGACGTGGACCTGCGTGGCAGCGTCAGGACGGGGTCCATCCTCGTCTCCGAGATGACGATAGCAGGGGAATGAACTCGCGGGGGCCTATCGCGGAGGCGTCTTATGCGTTACTTGCTATGCTGGCTCGCATCCCTGCTGCCCCTCGCCGCCATGAGCGCTGAGACCGCCGCCCAAGATCACCCCATCGCCATCGTCATCCACGGCGGCGCCGGCACGATCTCGCGCAAGGACATGCCGCCGCAACTGGAAGCCGAGTACCGCGCCACCCTCAAGCAGGCACTGGAGGCTGGCTACGCGGTGCTGAAGCGGGGCGGCGCGAGCCTGGACGCCGTGCAGGCGGCGATCCGGGTCATGGAGGATTCGCCCCTCTTCAACGCCGGCAAGGGCGCGGTGTTCGACCACGCGGGCAAGAACGAGCTGGATGCCTCCCTCATGGACGGCGCCACGCTCAAGGCGGGCGCCGTGGCGGCCGTCCAGCACATCAAGAACCCCATCGATCTCGCCCGCCTCGTCATGGACAAGACGCCCCACGTGCTGCTGGTGGGCGAGGGCGCCGAGGAGTTCGCCAAGGCCCAGGGCATGCCGCTGATGCCGGCAAGCTACTTCTACACCCAGCGCCGCTGGGACGAGCTGCAGCAGGCGCTCAAGGACGAGGGTGGCAAGGCCGGCTCCAGGGAGATCCACCCCGGCATCAGCGGCCGGCACTACGGCACCGTGGGCGCGGTGGCGCTGGACCGCCAGGGCCGGCTCGCCGCCGGCACCTCCACCGGCGGCCTCACCAACAAGTACTATGGGCGGGTCGGCGACTCGCCGATCATCGGGGCAGGTACCTACGCCGACGACCGCAGCTGCGGCGCGTCCGGCACAGGCACCGGCGAGTATTTCATCCGCCTGGGCCTCACCAAGGCGGTCTGCGACCTGATGCTCTACAAAGGCTTGAACGTCGCACAGGCGGCGGACCAGCTGGTGATGCACGACCTGGTACAACTCGGCGGCATGGATACCGGCGGCGTCATCGCCATGGACCGGGACGGGCACATCGCCATGCCGTTCAACACCGAGGGCATGTACCGCGGTTACATCGACACCGCCGGCAAGGAAGCCGTGTTCATCTACATGGACGAATGAACGATCCTTACAAACTGACGAGGAGATGAGGTTATGGGTTACCTGCACATCAACGTCTTCGCCGTGCTCGTGGCCGCAGCCCTGAGCTTCGGACTGGGCGCCTTGTGGTACTCACCGTTCCTGTTCGCCAAGCAGTGGATGGCGGCCCACGGCTATACGCCCGAACAGGTCAAGGCCATGCAGGCCGGGTCCTCCAAGGCTTACGCTCTGTCATTCGCCTGCTACCTGGTGATGGCCGCGGCGCTCGCGGTGCTGATCAACCTGACGCACGTGCACGGCATCCTGGGCGGCATCAAGCTGGGGCTGATCTGCTGGCTGGGTTTTGCCGCCACGGTAAGCCTGACGGCGCACCTGTTCTCGGGCAAACGCTGGCCCGCCTTCCTCATCGACGCGGGTTACCAGCTGGCAGCCCTGGCCCTCATTGGCCTGATCCTGGGTGCATGGCGCTGATCCGCGCTGGGGGCCATGGCGCGTGCGGGGCCATTTAAACATAACGCAGGATTTGCCAGGGGTCCCTTGAGAGGTAACACAGGCCGCCGCGGCCTGCCATAATTCTCCTGCGGTTCCAAACCCAAGAAGCGAAAAAGCGACCGTATGTCCACGGGGTCCGTCATCAATGCCATCGCCGGCGGGGTGCTCTCCGGTGCGCTCATGTGGGCGCTGCTGTGGCTCAGCGTGCGCACAGCGGCGCTGCTGCGCTTCAAGGGAGCGTTCGTGGATTACGTGTTGAATGCCTCGGCCGAGGAGCCCCGTTCCGAGCTGCGCTGGGTGGAAGCGGACCTGCAGCTGCTCGCCGCGGCGGGCAACGCCGCGGTGGCCGCGTTCGGCGCGCTCTTGCTGTTCGGCGGCGCGCGCTTCTCCGGCTGGTTGATGTGGACCCTGTTCGGTCTCGCCTGCGCCCTGTTCGTGGCCTGGGCGACCTTCGTGGTGCTCAAGTTCATCCGTTGGCGGGCCGGGCGCTTCGCGGTGCGCGCCAACGCCGCCATCGGCGCTTCCCTGGCGCGTCTCGCCGTCAACGGCCACCGGGTGTTCCATTCGGTGCCCTTGGGCGGCGAGCTCCTGGATCACGTGGTGGTGGGCCCGAAGGGGGCCTTCGCGGTCACCGTGGTGAGCCGTCGCACCCGCAAGGAGGCGACCACGGCCCGCCACAACAACCGTTTCGTGGAGTTCCAGGACGGCATTGCGCTCGCCGATCCCATCATCGTGGCGGAACGGGGCGCACGCGGGCTCGCGGAGCTCTCCGGCAAGATCCTGAGCCACAAGATCCGCGTGCGCCCGGTGGTGGCGGTGCCCGGCTGGGAGGTGGGGCCTGCCCAGTCGCCGGCGGGGGACGCGGTGCTGGTCAACGAGAAGAACGCCATGATGCTATTGCGCTTCAGCCAGCCGGCGGACCACATCTTCGACGAGGACGTGGCGAAGCTGCAGGAGCAGTTGCACCAGATGTGCCGTAACCCGATGCTCTAGCGCCGCTACGGCGCTCCCGTGAGGATTATCCGGAGATAAGGCGTCCTTGCCTTGTTCCGCGCCGTCCCAGCGGCGCGGGCGACTTTTGTCGCGGCAAAAGTCGCCAAAACCGCTTTCCCGGAGCGCGGGCCGCCGAAGCGGCGACTACCCTGCACTCCTCGCTCGCTACGCGGTCGCGCTCACGGCACTTCCATGTGCCAGTCGCGCGAACCCGTCATCCTGACTTCGTCCTTGCAGGCCACGCTTGCTCGTATCGGTGCTCGGCGCGCGCTACGGGGTTGTGGAGATTATGAATTGCGAGTTAGATGGTTAGGTTGGCGGTCAGGAAGTCCATGCTCTCCCGCCAGGCGAGCTCCGCCGCGGCGGGCGCATAGTTCGCCCGCTCCTCGCAGAGGAAGGCGTGGCCGGCGCCGGGGTACACCGCGAGGGTGTAGCGCTTCTTCGCCGCCGACAGGGTCTCGGCGATGCGCGCGTGTTCGGCGGGCAGGATGCCCGGGTCATCCGCTCCATAGCCTAAGAAGATCGGCGCCTGCATGTCGGCCGCAGCGCCGATGGGCGGGGTGCGGCCGAAGCGATCCGGCCCGGGCGGGGCGATGCCGCCGCCATAGAAGGCGACTGCGGCGCGCAGTCGCGCCGCATGCCTGCAATTCGAGAGGAAAGCCAAGCGTCCGCCCATGCAGAAGCCGATGATGCCGAGCCGCCCCCGGCGCACGTCCTTCTGCGCCTCCAACCAGCCAAGGCTGGCGCCGACCTCCTGCAGCAACACCTCGTCCTTGAGGGTGCCGATCTTCGTGATCGCCGCCGGCGCGTCGGTGTAGGGGACGATCTCGCCGTGGAAATGGTCCGGCGCGAGCGCTACGAACCCCGCCTTCGCCAGCCGGTCGCAGACGCCGTGCACATGGCCGGTGAGGCCATAGGCTTCCATGATCACTATTACGCCCGGAAACGGGCCTTTGCCTTCCGGGCGGGCCACATAACCCTCGAGCCCTTCGCCGATACGGATGTTCGTGGTGGAGCTCACGTCATTTGTCCAGGACCGGCTGCGCGACGGGCGTCGGCGCGCCGGCGCGGCCGCGCAGCTTGTCGCTCAAGTGCTCCATGGCCACGTAGAACGCGGGCGTGATGTAGAGGGTGAGCATCTGCGAGAACAGCAGACCGCCGACGGTGGCGATGCCGAGCGGCCGGCGCGACTCCGCGCCCATGCCGGTGCCGAGCGCGATGGGGAGCGTGCCGAGGATGGCGGCGAGGGTGGTCATCATGATGGGGCGGAAGCGCACCAGGCAGGCCTCGATGATGGCTTCCCGCGGCGCCAGGCCCTTCTCGCGGCGCAGATGCAGGGCGAAGTCCACCATGATGATGCCGTTCTTCTTGACCAGGCCCACCAGCATGATCAGGCCCACGAAGCTGAAGATGTTGAGCTCCGGGCCGAAGAGGATGAGGGTCATGAGCGCGCCCACCATGGCGAGCGGCAGCGCCGTGAGGATGGTGAGCGGATGGATGAAGTGCTCGTAGAGGATCGCGAGCACCATGTAGATGACGAGGATCGTGACCACCAGCAGCAGCGGCAGGTCCACCATGGATTGCTTGAAGGTCTGCGCATTGCCGGCGAAGGTGCCGGTGAGGTCCGCGGGCAGCTCGCTCTTGGCGAGGGCCTCGATGCGGTTCTCCACGGACCCCAAGGACACCCCCGGAGCGAGGTTGAAGGACAGGGTCACGGCTGGCAGTTGGCCGTAGTGGTTCACCGACAGGGGCCCGACGCCAGGGCCGATGTCGGTCACGGCCCGCAGGGGGACGAGCTTGTTGCCGCTGCCGGTGACGTACAGAGCATTCAGGGCGCTCATGTCCCGCTGGTACTGCGGGGCGAGCTCCATGATCACCTGGTATTCGTTGGTGGAACCGTAGATGGTGCTGACCTGGCGGCCGCCGTAGGCGGAGTAGAGCGCGGACTGCACCTGCTGGGCGCTCACGCCCAGGGAAGAGGCGGGTTCCCGCAGGATCCGCACGTTGATCTGCGGGTTGTTGAGTTCGAGGTCGCTGTTCAGGTCTTGCACGCCCGGCAACTGCGCGAGCTTGGGCTGGAGCGCCGCCGCCGCCTGGTCGAGTTCGTCCACGTCCGGCCCCTGCAGCACGTACTGGTAGTCGCCGTTACCGCCGATGCCGCCGATGCGGATGGCGGGCGGGTTCTGGAAATACACCTGCATGTCGCGCACCGGCGCCACCGCCTGGCGCAGTTGTTGCAGTACCCGGTCCGCGCCCTGGCGTTCTCCCATGGGCTTCAAACCCAGGAACAGGCGGCCGATGTTGGAGCCGGAGGTGCCGCCGAAGCCCTGGCCGGCGCTGGACATGGCGGCGGCCACGTTCGGGTTCTTCTGCACGATCTCCGCGACCCGCCGCTGCAGGGATTGCAACTGATCGAAGGTGACGCCCTCCGGCGCCTCGGTGTTGGCGAGCACCTGGCCCGTGTCCTCTGTGGGGATGAAGCCCTTGGGGACCGCCGCGAAGAGATAGAAGGTGAGCAGCAGGATGCCGGCTGCCGCCCACAGCATCACGCTCCAGTGGTCCACGGCCCAGCTGAGGGTGCGGCCGTAGAAGGCGCGGCTGCGGTCGAAGCCTGTCTCCAGCAATGTGTAGAGACGGCCATGGCGCTCGCTCTCCCTGAGGAAGCGGCTGCACAGCATGGGGGTGAGGGTGAGGGAGACGAAACCCGAGATCAGGATGGCGATCGCGACCGTGAGGGCGAACTCGCTGAACAGCCGGCCGATGAGGCCACCCATGAACAGGATGGGGATGAACACCGCCACCAGGGACAGCGTCATGGAGACCACGGTGAAGCCGATCTCTTTGCTGCCGAGGAGTGCGGCGCGCATGCTGAACTCGCCCTGCTCGCGGAAGCGCACGATGTTCTCCAGCACCACGATGGCGTCGTCCACCACGAAGCCTACCGCCAGTGTGAGCGCCATCAGCGACAGGTTGTCTAGGCCGAAGCCCGCCAGCCGCATGATCGCGAAGGTGCCGATCACCGAGGTGGGCAGGGCAAGCGCGCTGATCAGAGTGGCACGCAGGTTGCGCAGGAACAGGAAGATGACGCCCACCACCAGCAACATGGCCAGCATGAGAGTGAATTTCACTTCGCCGATCGCGCCGTTGATGTAGTCGGCGCGGTCGTACAGCAAGTGCAGGCTGGCGTCGCCGGGCGCCTGGCGGGTGAACGAGGGGATCAGCGCGCGCACCGCCCGTGAGATCTCCACCGTGTTCGACCCCGGCTGGCGCTTGACCGCCAGCACCACCGACGGCTTGAGACTGCTGCTGGCCGTGGTGTTGTCGAAGAACAGGGTGAGCTGCTTGTCCTGCTCGGTGCTGTCGACCGCCTGGCCCACGTCGGCGAGGTGTACCGGCGCGCCGTTCTGGTAGGCCACCACCAGGCGGTTGTAGGCGTCCGCATCCTTGAGCTGGCCCTGGGCCTGCACCGTGTAGCTGCGCACCGAGCCGTCCATGTTGCCGGACGGCATGTTGGTGTTGCCCGTCTGCACTGCCTGGGTCAACGCATCGAGCGACAGGCCGCGCGCCGACATGGCGTAGGGGTTCATGTACAGGCGCACGGCGTATTTCTGCGAACCGAACACGATCACCTGGGCGACGCCGTTGATGGTGGACAGCTGCTCCGCGATGCGGGTCTCGGCGTACTCATCCAGCTGGGTGAGCGGCAGATGATCCGCGGTGAACGCCATGTAGACGATGGCGAAGTCCGCGGGGTTCACCTTGCGCAGCGACGGCGGCTCCGGCATGTCCTGAGGCAGCTGCCGGATCGACTGGGAGATGGCGGTCTGCACGTCCTGGGCGGCGGCGTCGATGTTGCGCGCCAGGTCGAACTGCAGGGTGATGTTGGTGTTGCCGGTGCCGCTGGTCGAGTTCATGGACGTGAGGCCGGCGATGGTGGAGAACTGCTTCTCCAGCGGCGTCGCCACCGCCGAAGCCATGGTCTCGGGGTCGGCGCCCGGCAGGCTCGCGGAGACGTTGATGGTGGGGAAGTCCACGCTCGGCAGTTCGCTCACCGGCAGCGAGAAATAGGCGGCCATGCCGAACACCAGGAGCGCCGCCATGACCACGGTGGTCATGACGGGGCGGTGTATGAAGGGCGCCGAGAGGTTCACGGCCGCGCCGCCGGCGTGCCGGCGGGGGTCACGCCGGCACCGGTCTCGATCGGCAGGCCGGGGCGTAGATTGCGCGGCACATGGGCGACCACCGTGTCGCCGGGTTTGAGACCGGAAGCGATCACCGCCCATTCGTCCACCTGGCGATCCACCTTGACCGGCTGGATCTGTGCCGTGCCGTCGCGCACCAGGTACACGAACACTCCGTCCTGACCGGTCTGGATCGCCGTCTGGGGCAAGACCAGCGCGTCCGCCTGCAGTGCAAGTTGCATGCGCACGCCCACGTACTGGCCCGGCCAGAGCTGTTCGCTGTCGTTGGCCAGCCGAGCCTTGAGCAGGACGGTGCCGGTGTCAGGGTTCACAGCGTTGTCCACGAACACGAGCTGGCCCTGGCCCAGCGAGTCACCGCCGTCTTCGTGGGTGATGAACACCTTGATGCTCTGGCGCGACTGGTAACGGCGCACCGTCTCCAGCATCTGCTGGGGCACGGTGTACTGCACCAGGATGGGCCTCATCTGGTTGATGACCACGAGCGGGGTCGCATCCGTCGGTGCCAGCAGGTTCCCGGCTTTGACCGCGAGGCTGCCGGTGCGGCCGGCGATGGGGGCGCGGATGTCAGTGTAGGAGAGGTTGATCTCGGCCTGCTGGTAGGCGCCTTGAGCCTGGTCGGCGGCCGCGCGGGCGTTGTCATATTCCTGGGGCGTGACGTAATCCTGTTTCGCCAGCGGGGCGAGACGATCGGCGTTCGCCTGGGCGTTCTCCGCCGCGGCCTTCGCCGAGCGGAGCGCTGCCTCGAACGGCGCCGGATCGATCTGGAACAGCCGCTGACCCGCCGTGACGTACTGGCCCTCGCTGAACAGCACCTCCTTCAGCATGCCCGCCACCTGGGGGCGGACTTGCACCGTGCGCTCGGGCTGCACCTGCCCGACCGCCTGCAGGATGAGCGGCATGGGCTGGATGCGCGCGGTGATCGTATCCACCGCGAGCGGGCGGTCCGCGTCGCGCATGCGCGCCGTCCGGGTATTGCTGATGATGCGCCAGGCGAGCAGCGTCACCAGCAGCGCGGCGGCCGTGGCGGCGATCAGCAGGGGTTTGCGTGGGCGTATCACGGCAGCTCCGCGGAGTCTTTGGGGGCGTCCAATCCGCCGAGCGCGTGGCCGAGCGCGGCCTGGGCGGCGAACCAGTTGAGCCGCGCCTGCACCTGTTGGACGCGAGCCGCGGCCAGCGTCGACTGGGAGGTGAGCACGTCGAGGATGCTGTCCAGACCGTTCTTGTAACGTGCGCCGGTCACGTCCGCGGCCTGCTGGGCGCTCTTGAACTGAGCGGCACTGGTGTCGAGGGTCGCCGCCGCGGTATGCAGGTTCTGGTAGGCCTGCCACACTTCCAGTTGCACCTGCTGCAGTAACTGCTCGGTGGTCGCCTGTGCCGTATCCACCGCCGCCTGCGCCTGCCGGTTCGCCGCTTCATCGCCGAACCCGGCGAACAGCGGCATGCTCAGGGTGAGGCCGGCGCTGTAGTTGTTGGCGGTGGTGGTCTGTCCGGTGATCTCGGTGGTATTGCGCCCGGCGCTGGCGTTCAGGACCAGGGAGGGCAGGCCCCGGCCGCGGGTGGATTCGAGGGACGCGAGCGCGGACTGCTCCCGCGCCTTGGCCGCGAGCAGCTCGGGTCTCGCCTGCCCGGCCTGGACCAGCATCTCGCGGACGCTCTGCGACGGCAGGCGCGGTACGACGTCCTGTTCCCAAGGGGCGAGGGGCAGGGCGGTGTCGGCGCCGAAGCCCGCGGTCACCGCCAACCCCCCGCTGGCCGCCGCCAGCTGCCCCTGGGCTTGTTGCAAGGCGAGACGTGCACCGGCCAGCGCGGCCTCCGCCTGGTACACGTCGCCCAGGGTGGCGAGGCCGGAGAGCTTGCGCTGGTTGGCGGCATCCAGGCTCGCCGCCGCGTCCTGCACGCTCTGGCCGTCCGCATCCACCAGTGCCGCGAGGCCGAGCACCTGGTAGTAATCCTGTTCCACCGCGAGGACCACGTCCTGGAGCGTCTGGCTGCCGGAGAGTTGTGCGGCGGTGAGGGAGAATTCGGCGGCATCGAGCCCTCCGGAGCGGCTCCCGAAGTCCCACAGCAGGTAACTAAGGCTGATGCCGGGACCGTAACGCGTCTGGGCGCTGTTGGTGGCGCCGGAGAAGTTGATGGAGCGGCCCCGTTGCAGGACGTAATCCGCCGTGAGCTGCGGCCAATAACCGGCGCGGGCGAGGGTCACGCCCGCCTCGCTGCCGCGGATCGAGGCCCAGGCGAGTTTCGTCGCCGGGTTGTTGGAGAGCGCGAGGTCCGTGAGCTGCACCAATGTGAGCGGCGCGTCGATTCGCGCCGGCGGCTGATCCAGGGCCGTGGCAGGCGCGGCCAGCGTCAGCAGCAGAGCGGCGGCGGCACTCGATTGGAGCCCTGATGGGAAGAGCAGGTGACGCATGGAATATCGTTGTTGTGACGCCCTGTGCGGGTGCAAGTTCGATCCCCGAGAGCCCGTCGCAGTCACGGGATGCCGGGACAGTATTTTCGCACCCTGCGCGCAGTGAAAAGCCGGGTTTACACTTTGATACGGGAGGTTACACTTTGATACATGTCTCCATGGACGGCATGCACGGTGCGTGCCCTGCAGCGGATAGAA
>DATIEQ010000359.1:0-4882 GCA_035455665.1 Gammaproteobacteria bacterium
TGGTGCTGGAGAACCGCAGGTGAGCTCGACGGGCCTGCCGCCGCACAAGATCGGACTGATCCTGCCCGGCGGCGGCGCCCGCGCGGCCTATCAGGTCGGAGTGCTGCGCGCCGTGGCGGAGCTCTTGCCCGCCGGCGCGCCCAATCCCTTCCCGGTGATCGCCGGCACCTCCGCGGGTGCCATCAATGCGGCGCTGATGGCGAGCTATGGCGGCGAATACCACGCGGGCGTGACGAAGCTGGAGGAGCTCTGGGGCGGCATCCACAGCGAGACGGTGTTCAAGACGGACTCCATCACCATCGTGAAGACGATCTTCCATTGGCTGGCGGCGCTGCTCTCGGGTGGCATGAACCGCCACAATCCCCTGTCGCTGCTCGACAACGCGCCGCTGCGCCGGCTCTTGGAAGACAACATCCGCTTCACCAAGGTGCAGGAGGCCATCGCGGCCGGGGCGCTGGACGCGCTCGCCATCACCGCCTCGGGCTATACCTCGGCCCGGTCCATCAGCTTCTTCCAGGCGAAGGAAGGTCTGAAGCCCTGGCATCGCACCCGCCGCATCGGCCAACCGGCGGAGATCAACCTGGACCATGTGATGGCATCGGTGGCCCTGCCTGTCATCTTCCCGGCGGTGCTGATCGGCCGGGAATTCTTCGGCGACGGTTCGTTGCGGCAGGCAGCACCCCTGAGTCCGGTGTTGCATCTGGGCGCCGACCGGGTGTTGGTGATCGCGGTGCGCAACGAGCAGCCGAACGTGCTGCCGGAGAAGAGCGAGGACGTGGCCTACCCGTCCCTCGGTCAGATCGCGGGTTACCTCCTGGACACGCTCTTCATGGACAGCATCTACGGCGACCTGGAACGCCTGCAACGCATCAACAACACCGTGAGCCGTATCCCCGGCCGGCCCGGGGAGGAGCAGCCCTTGAAGGTCGTGGATACGCTCGTCATCACGCCCAGCGAGGACATGCGCGACATCGCGCAGCGGCACAAGAACGAGTTCCCGCGTAGCGTGCGGCTGCTGCTGAGCGGCGTCGGCGGCTTGCACCGGAGCGGCAGCCAGCTCCTCAGCTACCTGCTGTTCGAGAGCGGGTATTGCCGTGACCTGATGGAGCTCGGCCGCAAGGATGCTCATGCCCAGGCAGACAAGCTCGCGGAGTTCATCGGCATCGAACGGGTGGATAGCAGCACAGCAAGGGCTGCGGTCTAAACGACGCTATTCAAAGGGATTTACGTGACGCCACAAAGCCTGTTCTTGGGTTTGCGCCAGCTTGCCGCGCGCCGCCCTGCGTCGTTGCTGATGCTCATCGTGGCTCTGCCGCTGGCGAATGCGCTCGCCTACGCCTGGGTGTCGGCGAACCGCGTCATCACCCGCGACCAGTGGTTCTTCCTGCCCATGCTGCAGGACTTCTTCGCGGGTCATTTCCACCCGATCTCCCTGTGGCTGACCCATTCCCAGCACCGCACCCCGGCGTACAAGCTGCTGTTCCTATTGGATGCGCTGTCCCTGAGACTGGACCTGCGGTCCGAGATCATGCTGGGAACGATCGCGCTCGGCCTTACCGTCCTGCTTCTCATGCGGCGTTTCCGGGACAGCTTGCCGGATACGCTGCCGCCACTGCAGGTGTCGCTGGGCCTCGCCTGCATCGCCCTCATGGGATTGAGCCTCAACCAGTGGGCGAACCTCGTCTACGCCTTGGAGGCTTTGAGCGGCTATACGCGGATCGCGTTCTTCGTCTCTTTCTGGATCGCACTTGACGTCAGGTTGAAGCGAGGAGCGAGCCCCGGCGAGACGGCGGCACTCGCTGCATTGCTGGCGTTCATCCTGCTGGGTTGGGCCGCGGCCCACGGCCCGGCCTACCTCGTCGCGACGTTCCTCTGCAGCGCTGCCGCCCTGCGGCTTGACGAGGGCGACTCACGGCGTGGCTTCAAGCTCCTGGGCTGGCTCGCAGTGTCCGCGGCAGCGAGCGAAGCGGTGTACTGGCTGGCAGGTCCTTTGGCACCTCTGCAGGGTTCGGCAGGCGGATTGATGCACGCGGTACTCCGGACGCCCTGGCGGGTGGTGGAGTACGGCCTCATGGCGCTCTGCAGCAGCGCGATGCCCATCGAGGGTATGCAGAACCACGGCTTCCCGCACGCCCTGTCGCTGCTGATGGGCGCGCTCATCGGAGCGGTATATCTGGCTGCCGGCATCTGTTTCGTGCGTGCCCGGCTGTGGCGGGCGAGTACCCTACCGGCCTTCCTCATGAGTTATTCGTTGCTCACTATCGCTTCCGTATTCCTGGCCCGGTTCATGAAGGAAGGGCTCGAGAACGCCTCGGCGCCGCGCTACGTCATGGACACCCAATTGGGGATCATCGGCTGCTTCTGGACTCTTTTCCTTTGGCGTGCACGGAGGATGCCGACAATCTCCTTGATGGACAAGGTAACAGCCGTCCCCACCTTGTTCTCAGCCATACTGCTGCTCGAGGTCGTGATCGCCGGCATGATCTGGCGGCACAACGCCTATCAGCGCCAGTTATTCGAACAAGCGGTGGAGCAGGTCCGTAGCGAGGATTTCGGGGCGCCGGGCTGGGTCTGCCCGGACGCGGCGCTGTGCCGCTCCGGCACGGAGTTCCTGAAGCAGGAGCGACTTAATATCTTCAACAGTGACGCAGCTGATGATGGCCAAGATAAAACCAAACTTGTTCCCTGATAAAGCAAAAGACTTTGAATTCTCTAAATAATATGAAGATTATCTATAAGATTACTTATCCAAACGGAAAGATATATATCGGGAAGGATTTGACCGATAACATCACTTATTTCGGCAGCGTGAACCCTGACCTTGTCGCCAAAGATTTCTCTCGTGAAGAGCGACGCAGTTTTTCAGTCAGGAAAGAAATTCTTTGGGAATCAGAAGCAGCCACTGACAGTGAAGTAAACGCAAAAGAAGTTGAATTCATCCATAAGTTCAAATCAAATGATCCAGATATTGGATATAACCAGTGGCCCAAAGCGAAGCGCTAAAAACTGAAAAGCGTTCGGTTTCATTCCTCAATTACCCGTAGCGCGAGCCGAGCACTGGACTGAGCAAGGAAAGCCCGAAGGGGCGAAGCCAGGGATGGCGAGCTTGTGCGCTCGGGGCAGGAAGCCCCGTGAGCACAACTCCGTTGCGAAGGAAGGGCGCAGGGTAGCCGCGTTTCGCGGCCGGCGCTCCGGGGAGAGCGGTTTTGGCGACTTTTGACGCCACAAAAGTCGCCCGCGCCGCCGGGACGGCGCGGAACAAGGCAGGGATGCCGTCTTACTTCAACTCGTTGTGTCGGACCAATACGTCCCTGCCCGCGGCACGGAAGTGCTCGCCGAGCTTCTCCACCACGTACACCGAACGGTGGTAACCGCCGGTGCAACCGATGGACACCGTCAGGAACTGGCGGTTCGAGGACTCGAACTTCGGTATCCAGTATTCCAGGAAGCCGGTGACGTCGGCGAGGAACTTGCCGACGATCTCATGTTGTTCGAGATAGCGGGCCACGCCGAGGTCCCGACCGGTGAGCGCCTTCAAGGCGGGTTCCCAGTACGGGTTCGGCAGGCCGCGCGCGTCGAACACGAAATCGGAGTCTCCCGGGATGCCGTGGCGGAAGCCGAAGGACTGGACGAGGATGGAGAGTGCTTGGCGTGCTTCACGGTGGATGCGTGCCCGCACCAGTTCCCGCAGCTCGTGCACCGAGGTGCGGGTGCTGTCCAGCACCACGTCCGCCTCGTCCGCGAGGGGGCCGAGCAGCTCGCGTTCGGCGCGGATGGCGTCCTTGAGGGAGCGGCCTTCGCCGGCGAGCGGGTGGGGGCGGTGGGTCTCGCTGTAGCGTTTCACCAGCACCGCATCTTCCGCGTGGATGAACACGATGGCGCAGTCGATGCCCTCGCCGCGGAGTTTCTTCACCGTCTGGGGGACGGTGCGGATGTCCTCCAGGCGATTGCGGGCGTCCACGCCGACCGCCATGCGCGCATAGGCGGCATTACCGGTGAGCAGCGTCTCCCGCACGAAGCCCTGCAGGTGTCCCGCGGGGATGTTGTCCACGCAGTAGTACCCCAAGTCCTCCAGCATATGGAGCGCCACGGATTTGCCGGAACCTGAGAGCCCACTCAGAATGATGAGTCGCATAAGTCCATCGCCGAATGACCGCTTCTTAACTTAACATAGATTCATCCCGTCCCCGAAATTGAAACGGCGCGCCGTCGTCGGCGCGCCGTTTCAGTCTCAAGCGCGGAGATCTCAGCCGTTCGTTCGTACCGTCTCACGATCGTGGTGGTGGCTCAGCTTTTCCTTGTGCTTCTTGACCTGCCGGTCGAGTTTGTCCACCAGGCAGTCGATGGCGGCGTACATGTCCGGTTCTATCGCATCGGCGAAGAGCTTGGCACGGCTGACCTGCATCGTGGCCTCGGCCTTGTGCTCCAGTTTCGAGACCGTGAGTACGACGTGGATGCCGGTGACGTGGTCGAAATGCCGTTCCAGCTTCACGAACTTGTTCCGCACATAGCTGCGGAGCGAAGGGGTGAGATCCACGTGATGCCCGCTGATGTCTATTTGCATTTTCTCTCTCCTCTTTCTCTCTACTTCTAATAATCCGTCCGCCGGGGTTCATGGCGCCGCCGCTCATGCGCGGGGGGGATGGTCAGGGACTCGCGGTACTTGGCCACCGTGCGCCGGGCCACGTGGATACCGCGGCTCACGAGCTCGCGGGTGATATCGCTGTCGCTCAAGGGGGCGCGCAGGTCTTCCTGCGCGACGAGTTTCTTGATCATGGCGCGGATGGCGGTGGCGGAATACGCGCCGCCGTCCTCCGCGGGGATTTCGCTGGAGAAGAAGCGCCGGAAGGCGAAGGTGCCGCGCGGCGTCGCCATGTGCTTG
>DATIEQ010000360.1:0-4070 GCA_035455665.1 Gammaproteobacteria bacterium
GCGCCCACAGGCCCAGGGGCAGTCTCAGGAACCGCACGCGACTCTTCCGGACGGCTAAGAAGAAATACGCAGTGGCCCCGAATCCCCAGACCATGGCCGCCCATGGGATCCACTCGATGGGGACGACGAATACTAACAAGAGGGGCAGCAGGCCCACCGCGAACCAGGCGAGTATGGAGACGCCCAGCCAACGGAAGAGATCGTCCAACAGGTTGATGGATTGGTCCAGATAGAACGGAGGCTCGGACCCGGAACCGAGTCTCTGGCGTAGCTTCCGTGATCCGCGGTTGCCCGCCACGAATGCCGCATTCACCAATACCGCCGCAGCCGCTATGACCGCGAGCTTGCTCTCCGACCACCAGGACAGCGGTGCGAGCACGGCGGCGCCCGCTGAGAACAGGAGGAATCCCAGCGGTACCCGCAGGACCCGGACGTCTTCGCGGCTGAACCAATACATGAGCGCCGCGCCCATCAGCCACAGCAGGAAGGCGCCGAGGGCGAAGTCGGATTCGACTACGGTCGACAGGAGTTTCCATAGCCCGAGGAGCAGCAGGATCAGGACGAACAGGAACACGAGGTCCATGACCGCCGAATGCACGAAGCCCGACTGTCGCCGCATACAAGGCACCCCCTCTCAAGCTCTTCCACTGCTGTCTTCAGGATAGTCCCTTGCAAGCCCGGCGTCGCTGCAGCGGAGCCCTGCTATAATCTGCGCCCCGGCCCGGATGGCGGAACTGGTAGACGCGCGGGACTCAAAATCCCGTTCCCTTTAAAGGAGTGTGGGTTCGATTCCCTCTCCGGGCACCATATCTATAGTTGCGGAATTCCCTGAGCGATTTAAACGATCCCCGCCTCGCCACCAGTAAATCTGCGATGAAATTCTGTAGCAAATGCGGCCACGAAGTGGTTGAGCGGGTTCCCGACGGGGATCACCTGCCGCGCTTCGTCTGCGAATCCTGCGGCACCATCCACTACGTGAACCCGCGGATGGTGGTGGGCTGCATCGCGGAGCATGAGGGCCGCATCCTGCTCGCCCGCCGCGCCATCGAGCCCCGCAAAGGCCTGTGGACCCTGCCCGCGGGCTTCATGGAGAGCGGCGAGACGACCGAACAGGGGGCCGCGCGGGAGACCCGGGAAGAAGCCCGGGCGGAGACCCTCGACCTCGTGCCCTTCAGCCTGGTGAACGTGCCCCATATCAGCCAGGTCCACTTCATGTTCCGGGCCAGGCTCAAGAGCGGGGATCACGGCGCTACCGCCGAGAGTCTGGAGACCGCGCTCATGCAGGAGGCGGATATCCCCTGGGACCGGATCGCCTTCCCCAGCATGCACTACACCCTGGAGCGCTACCTGGAAGACCGCCGCAAGGGCGCGTTCGGCTTTCACATAACCACCTGGACCCGGCACCACGACTGAACCTGTGTGTCTTGTGGCAAAATCCACGCACCAGCAGGGGAGCGCACCATGGCATTCATCGTCACGGAGAACTGCATCAAGTGCAAGTACACGGACTGCGTGGAAGTCTGCCCGGTGGACTGCTTCCACGAAGGGCCCAACTTCCTGGTGATAGACCCCGATGAGTGCATCGACTGCACCCTGTGCGAGCCGGAATGCCCCGTGAACGCCATCTATTCCGAGGACGACCTGCCGGATGACCAACAGCACTTCAAGAAGCTGAATGCGGAGCTCGCGCAGGAGTGGCCGGTGCTCACCCAGCAGAAGCCGGCCCCGGCGGACGCGAAGGACTGGGAAGGGAAGCCTGAGAAACTGAAGCTCCTGGAACGCTGACGCTACGCGTTCACTCCAGGTCGTCGTCCCCCGGCTGATCCAGGGCCTGTTCCAGGGCCGCTGCCGGTATATAGCCGGCGATGAGCCGCCCCCGCTCGGTGATCATGATGGGCGTGCCTGTGAATCCCAACTGCCGCGCGAACTCGTAGCCCGCCAGCACCGGCGCGGGATCGCATTTCAGCGGCTTGACGACGCCGTCGCGCATCGCCTCCTGATAGGCGGCTTCCCGGTCCTTCGCGCACCACACGGATACCGCCTTGTCCCAGGACGGCGTGTTCACCCCGCTACGCGGATAGGCGATGTAGCGGATCTCGACACCGTCGGCGGTGAGCTCCGTCATGTCCTGGGCGAGCTGGCGGCAATAACCGCAGTCGATGTCCGTGAGCACCGTCAAGGTGTGCTTCGGATTCGGATGCGCGGGAGCGAACACGATCATGTTCTTCTCACCGATGGACTCGAGAGTGGCGAGGCGCGCCGCGTCCCGCTGCGTCGCGGTGAGGTTGCTGCCGTCCTTGAGGTCGATGATCTCGCCGCGGATGAGATAGCGCCCGTCGGCCGACACGTAGGCGACCTGGGGTCCGACCGTCACGCGATATATGCCCGGGAGCGGTCCGGGCGATATGGCGTCCGGACGCACCTTGAGTTTCGCCGCCAACTGGGTGGTCACGTCGTCCCCCCGGGCCCCGAGAGCGAAGCCCAGCAGAGCGCCGGCCATCAGATAGCGGGACAGTCTCTGCATGTTCAACGTCCGCTCCCGAAAAAGAAGGGCCGCGTCATGGACGCGGCCCCAGCATGATACACGCCCCCGCGAAGCGGGCCCGGAGTCCTATCCCCGCGGATGGTGTTTCGAGTGGACGTCCTTGAGCCGTTCCCGCGCCACGTGGGTGTAGATCTGCGTGGTGGACACGTCGCTGTGGCCCAGCAGCATCTGCACCACGCGCAGGTCGGCGCCGTGGTTCAGGAGGTGCGTGGCGAAGGCGTGACGCAAGGTATGCGGCGAAAGATCGTTATGGATCTGGGCCACTTCCGCGTAGCGCTTGATGATGTGCCAGAAGGCCTGGCGGGTCATGAAGTCGCTGCGCCGGGTCGGGAACAGGTAATCCGACTGGCGTCCGCCCAGGATGTCGAGACGCGCATCGGCCAGGAAGCGCTCCAGCCACTTCGTGGCTTCCTCACCCACCGGCACGAGCCGCTCGCGGTTGCCCTTGCCCACGATCCGCACCACACCCTGCTTCAGGTTGAGCTGCGACAGCTTCACGCTCACGAGCTCCGAGACCCGGAGGCCGGTGGCGTAGAGGAGTTCGAGCATGGCGCGATCACGGACGCCCAGGGGTTCGGCCACGTCCGGCGCCCGCAGCAGCGACTCCACCTCGCCCTCACTCAAGGACTTGGGCAGGGGGCGGCCGAGCTTCGGCATGTCGATGCGGGTGGTCGGATCCTCGGACAGGCGCCCTTCCCGGAGCATGTGCCGGTAGAAACGGCGGATGCTGGAAAGCTGCCGGGCGGTGGAACGCGGACGCGCACCCTGCTGCACCCGCCAGGCCAGGAAGGCCAGGAGGTGCTCGCGTTGCGCGTGGATCAATTCGACGTTCTGGCTCTCGAGCCAGCGGGCGAGGCCCGAGAGGTCGGCCCGGTAGGCCGCGAGCGTGTTCTCGGAAAGACCGCGCTCGCTCCACATGGCGTCCAGGAAGCGCTCGATCTCAGGAGGACTCTGTCCCGTGCTGATCGGCGCCGGCGGCGCCTGCAGCGTCGGGGTCTCGGTGATTATCGAAGTGCGTATATCTGCCATGGTCTTTGCCTCGTGCTAAAGCCTGTCCCCTGCTATTTCGTATACAAACTAAATATGGGCTTCCTGCCCTGGTGCTTTAGTCTCAGTGCTTTCAGTCTAGAACACCGTGATGTGTTTCACATTTATATGTCAAATATAGTCCATTATGCGACATAACGCCACACCGGACTCCACTTGCTTGTACCCGGCAAGGACAACCAGGATACTGCGCCCGCATGGCATTTCTGCGGTTTTTCCTCATACGGCTTTACTCTCCCCTGCGCATCTGGCTGGTGTCGCTCAGTTTTGGGCTGCTCACGACCGTGGTGGTCATCCTGCTGCCAGGCCGGGGACGACGGCGGCGCATGGCCCATTGGGCCGGGGTCCAGTTGTTCCGTCTCGCAGGACTGCCGCTTCGAACCCAGGGTCTTGACCACCTCCCGGCCGAAGCCTGCATCGTGGCGGCGAACCACGCGAGCTACCTGGACGGGGTCATCCTCACCGCCGCCCTGCCCCC